>DATFOT010000096.1:0-2771 GCA_035265265.1 Aestuariivirgaceae bacterium
GAATATTCATCAGCGTGGTCTTGCCGGCACCGTTCTCGCCCAAGAGCGCGATAATCTCCCCGCGCGCTAAGTCGAAACTGACGGCATCGTTAGCAAGCAGCGCTGCAAATCTCTTGGTGATGCCGCGAAGCCGGAGGACGACCTCCGGCTCCGCGCTTACGGGAGCAGGCGTGATATCAGCTCGACTTCGGTTCTTCGTCGTTGATCTCGACAACAAAGGCCCCGCTCTTGATCTCTTCCTGGCGCGCCTGGACTTTGGCTTTCACGTCGGCTGGAACCTTATCCTCAAACGTGCCGAGCGGCGACAGGCTGCAGCCGCCATGCTTCATGAAAGAATAAATACCATAGTCTTCAGCCTTGAAGGCGCCGGACTGAATCTTGGCGATCGCCTGGTCGAGCGTCGGCTCGAAGTGCCACAGCGCTGAAACCACGACCGTGTCGGGATAATCGGGCTGGGTGTCGATGACATTGCCGACCGACAGAACACCGCGCTCCTTGGCGGCATCGGACACGCCGAAACGCTCGGCATACATGAGGTCCGCGCCGGCGTCGATCTGGGCAAGCGCGGTTTCCTTGGCTTTGGGAGGATCGAACCAGCTGCCGATGAAGGCGATCTGGAATTTCACGTCGGGGGCGGTTTCCTTCACGCCGGCCACGAAGGCATGCATCAGCCGGTTGACCTCCGGGATCGGGTAGCCGCCGACCATCCCGATGTTCTTTTTCTTGGTCATGGCCCCGGCGATCATTCCGCTCAAATATGAGGCGTCTTGAATGTAGTTGTCGAACACTGCGAAATTCGCAACGGCGGGGTCGGGCTTGAAACTGGAGCCGATGAGGAACGAGCGGTCGGGGTAGTCGCGGGCGACGGCACGGGCCGCCTCTTCCACGGCGAAGGCCTCGCCGACAATCAGCTGATGACCTGCCTCGCAATATTCCCGCATGACCCGCTCATAGTCGGTGTTGGAGACTTTTTCGGAGAAAACATATTCGATATCGCCTCTGCCCTTGGCCGTGTTTGCCGCCTTGTGGATGCGGCTGACCCATTGCTGCTCGACCGGCACAGTATAGATTGCAGCGGTCTTGATGGCCGTCGCGGCCCAGGCGCGGTATGGAAGCGGGGCAATGAAGGCGGCACCAGCGATTCCGGCAAAGCGCAGAATGTTCCGGCGTGAGACGCCGAAATCCGGCCGGCCGGATGGGCTA
Organism: Aestuariivirgaceae bacterium; assembly: GCA_035265265.1. Taxonomy (GTDB): domain Bacteria; phylum Pseudomonadota; class Alphaproteobacteria; order Rhizobiales; family Aestuariivirgaceae; genus DATBLQ01. The sequence continues at coordinate 1,204 of DATFOT010000096.1, forward strand.
ATTTTCATTTGGAGTTCTCCCGTGTCAGACTTGAACGCACCCCCAGCGGGCCGAAAACGGTGCCCGGCTTTCAAGCCTAGCCCAGCCGCTGCGGAGGGTGAATGATTTGTTTGGCGCTATCAGTGGGCTATTTTCGGGACGAAGCAGGCTTGAAGCCAATGGCCTTCCATCATATGTAACGTTGAGCGTTACAAAAGCAGGTGCAAATGACGAAGTCGGCCAAACCCATTCCGCCCGGAACCAAGATCGGCCATGTCCATCTGAAAGTGGCGGATCTCGATCGCGCGCTCGATTTCTATTGCGGCATATTGGGTTTCGAACTCATGCAGAAATATGGAGCGCAGGCCGCTTTCGTCTCGGCCGGGGGCTATCATCATCATATCGGACTGAATACGTGGGAGAGCCAGGGCGGCAAGCCTCCGCCACCGGGAACTACGGGACTGTATCACCTTGCCATCCTCTATCCGACCCGCGCCGATTTGGCCGATGCCTTGAAACGGCTCGTCGCGAACGGGATAGAGCTTGATGGCGCGAGCGATCATGGGGTGAGCGAGGCGCTCTATCTCCGCGATCCCGACGGGAACGGCGTCGAACTCTACTGGGATCGTCCTCAGGCAGAATGGCCGGTTTCGGCCGATGGCAAGCTTTCGATGCATACACGGCGCCTCGATGTCGAAGGGCTGCTGCGAGAAGCAAGCGCAAATTCCTCAGCCAATCATTGACGCTGACGACCTGTGCATGAAATCCTTCCGCGCTCCAGGAGGGTTCCATGCCGCCGTTTATTCTCGCCATCGATCAGGGCACGACTTCCACCCGCGCCATTATTTTTGACAAGCGCTGCAAAATCATCTCGGCGGCGCAGCAGGAGTTCCGCCAATATTTTCCAAAGCCGGGGTGGGTGGAGCATGAGCCCGAAGACCTGTGGCGAACGGTGCTGTCCACATGCCGGAGCGCGATACGCAAGGCCGGCGTCAGGGCGAAGGAAATCGCCGGCATCGGCATCACCAACCAGCGCGAGACCACGGTCGTTTGGGATCGCAGGAGCGGAAAGGCCGTTCACCGGGCGATCGTGTGGCAGGACCGCCGCACGGCAGACGTCTGTGCGGCCCTCAAAAAAGCCGGTCACGAGGCGGGCATCGTCTCGCGCACCGGCCTGCTGCTCGATCCGTATTTCTCGGGGACCAAGGTTGCGTGGATACTCGACCATGTGAAGGATGCCCGCGCGCGCGCGCAAAAGGGCGAACTGGCATTCGGCACGGTCGACAGCTTTCTGATCTGGCGCTTCACCGGCGGGCGGGCCCATGTGACCGATGCCACCAATGCTTCGCGCACGCTCCTTTACAACATTCACAAGGGAGAGTGGGACGACGATCTGCTCGCTCTCCTCAACGTGCCGAGGTCGATGCTGCCGGAGGTGAAGAATTCGGCGGCAGATTTTGGAAAAACCGCGGCTGCCCATCTGGGCGCAGAGGTAGCGATAACCGGCGCGGCGGGCGATCAGCAGGCGGCGACTGTCGGACAGGCATGTTTTCTGCCGGGCATGATCAAGTCGACCTATGGAACCGGCT
>DATFOT010000097.1:0-4124 GCA_035265265.1 Aestuariivirgaceae bacterium
GATAACAGTGAATTTGACAGACAGGCTTCCGACGCCGGCAGGTCTTAATGAGTTTTACGCATCTCGATTCCTCGCTTCCGGACCAGGCCGATTCCATCGATCCTTCGCCGGGGCGCCGGCGTTCTCTCGCCTCGCCGCCGAATTTGATGTCGGTGAAAGTCACAGGGCTTGCAGTCGCTCCGAGGCGGCTGACCCTCGGCGATCCTGCTTTGGGCAAGCAACTTTATTTTGGCAGATTTCGTTGCGGCGGCGTCCAAACGAACTGCCTTCCCGGTGCCATTTTCACCAGTGGCCCTGCCGATCGGGAGTGGATCGCAGCCCTTCATGGGTTCGACTGGCTCGCTCATGTCGAGGCAACCGCACTCGAGCTCGGCCGCGTGCAGGCCAGAGCCTTGATCACCGACTGGCTAAGCGGCAACAGCCGCCATCCCGCTGGGGCAAACACCCTCCCGGTCCTGTGTTCTCGCATTAGGGCCTGGATATTCGCCGCTCCTTTCTTGCTCGCCGGTGCCGATGAGATGTTCAGGCACGTGTTTTACTCAGGGCTGACGGGCCAGATCCGCCATTTGAACTGGCGCACAGCTCTGACGGGCTCTATCGAAACTCGGCTCGATTGTGCGGCTGCGCTGGCCCTTGCCGCCATCGCATTGAGGGGACTCGAGGGGTCGCGGCCGGCGGCCCTGCTCTTCTTATCGGAAATGCTCGACCGCCGGATATTTCCCGATGGCGGACACGTATCGCGAAACCCCGCCGAACTCGTGCGGCTGCTTCTCGTGCTGCTTCCCCTGCGACTGGCATGCGAGGAAGCCCGCATGGAAGTACCAGCCCGCCTGCAGGCCGCGATCGACCGCATGCTTCCCATGCTTCGATTCTTTCTGCATGGCGATAAGGGTTTGGCGATGTTCCACGGGGCAAGCGACCCGCTCCCTAGCGAATGCACGGCGATCCTTGCAGCCGATTCCATCGGCGGGCGTCCGTTGTCCCATGCCGTTCATTCCGCCTATATCCGCCTTGCCCATGGAAGCACGATTGTAATTTGTGACATCGGAGTGCCTCCTCCCGGCAGGCGCAGGCAGGCGCTGTCTCCCCTGGCCTTTGAGTTCTCCGACGGCGGATGCCGTATCGTTGTGAACTGCGGCGCCCCTGTTTCCGCCAACGTCCGGCTCTCCGCCGTGTCGGTCCTGCCCGAAGCCCACAGCACGGCCGTGCTCACGCCGGCCGCCGCCCCGCCTCGAGCCTCGCGACGTTTCTTGACAGCTTTGGGCTTCGCGGCACGCGCGGTTCCAGCCTCCACCGCCGAGGTCGGTTCAAGCGACCTGGGCTCGATGATCGATGCCGGCCACAATGCTTATGAGCGCGCGACCGGCTTCGTTCATCAGCGGCGGATCTTTCTTTCCGCCACCGGAGACGATCTGCGCGGCGAGGATAGCTTTCCCGGCCTGCGGTCAAGCGCAGGCGCCGCTGAGACGGCTTTCGCAATCCGCTTTCATCTCCATCCGGCGGTGAAGGCAACCCTTGCCATGGACGGCGCCAGCGTCGTCCTTCTCTTGCCCAATCGTTCGGGTTGGAAATTTTCTGCGCGCGGAGCGGCTATCCGCTTGGAAGAGAGTATCTGCCTCTGGGGCCGGGCAGGGCCGCGCAAGACCACGCAAATTTTATTGGCAGGCACGGTCGGCGGGCCGGTAAACTGGGCTTTCAAGCGCATTCGAAAAAATCCAGCGGCTGCCAGCATCGGCGATCAGGACACCGGCCTCCTCCTCTAGCCGTTTGCCGAACGCCCGCGCCATGCTATGCGCAACCATCGAGCATAAGAAAAGCGATGGATGAATGAACCGTCCCGTCCGGCGTGCGCTGCTCTCCGTCTCGGATAAATCCGGGCTTGCCGATTTCGCCCGATCACTTGCCGAAATGGGTGTTGCGCTGATTTCCACCGGCGGGACGGCGAGGGCCTTGCGGTCGGAAGGATTGGACGTGACCGAGCTGTCCAAGCTCACCGGCAGTCCTGAAATTCTCGACGGTCGAGTCAAGTCGCTTCATCCCTTCATTCACGCAGCGCTTCTGGCCAAGCCGGATGACCCTGCCCACCAGGACTCTCTGCGTAATCTAGGCATCGAACCGATCGATCTGCTGGTGGTCAATCTTTATCCCTTCGAAGCGGCCGTCGGTTCCGAAGCAAGCGTCGAGGACTGTCTGGAAAATATCGACATCGGTGGCCCGGCAATGATCCGGGCCGGTGCCAAAAATCATCGCGCCGTCGCCGTTGTAACCGATCCTGACGACTATTCCCTTGTTCTCGCCGAGATGCGCGCCGGCTCAGGGCTCCTGAGCGAGGCGCTCAAGGCGAGCCTCGCCGCCAAGGCTTTTGCCCGCACGGCCGCCTATGATGCTGCGATCAGCTGCTGGTTTCTCGAACGAACCGGCGGTGAGCCGCCGCCCTATTTTGCCGTCGGCGGCCGGCGCCTGTTGCCACTGCGCTATGGCGAGAATCCGCATCAGCGGGCGGCATTTTATTCAAGCACCTCGAAGGCCCTTGGCAACCTTGTAGCCCACCAGGTCCAGGGCCGCGAGCTCTCCTATAACAACATCAACGACGCCGATGCCGCCTGGCAATGCGTGAACGAATTCACCGATGGTTGCGCCTGCGTGATCGTCAAACATGCAAACCCCTGCGGTGCCGCCTCGAGGGATGGGCCCGCCGAAGCCTACCGTCGCGCGCTGCTCTGCGATCCGGTGAGCGCCTATGGTGGCATCATCGCGTTCAACCGCGCGCTCGACGAGGAAGCTGCGGCAGAAATCGTCAAACTGTTCACCGAAGTGGTGATCGCCCCGGCAGCTTCTCAAGCCGCACGGGACATACTTTGCCGCAAGCAGAACCTCCGTTTGCTGCTTGTACCGTCTTTATCCGCTATGGCGCCGCCTGGCGGATTCACGGTGAAGTCTGTAGTCGGGGGACTGCTGGTGCAGTCGCTCGACGATCATGTGCTCGGCGCGGCCGGCGTGAAACTTGTTACCAAACGCGCGCCATCCGCAGCGGAGCTGGCCGATCTGGTCTTCGCCTTCACCGTGGCGAAGCATGTCAAGTCGAATGCCATTGTCTATGCGAGGAATCTCGCAACCGTCGGCATTGGTGCGGGCCAGATGTCCAGGCTCGATGCCAGCCGTATTGCTGCACGCAAAGCGGAAGACGCCGCAAGGGCGGCAGGCCATGACCAGTCGCTGGCGCGCGGCGCCGTGGTCGCTTCCGATGCCTTCTTCCCTTTCGTCGATGGTCTATTGGCCGCTGCCGAGGCCGGTGCAACCGCGGTAATTCAGCCTGGCGGATCGATGCGGGACGATGAGATCATTGCTGCTGCCGATGCAGCGGGCCTGGCGATGGTCTTCACTGGAACCCGGCATTTTCGTCACTAGCGCCGGTCATGTCAGTGCCCGGTACCATGTGTCCGACAGCGTATATCCTTCCGGCCACGGATCACGCGGATCCAGTAAATAGCTGTGAATGCCGGTGATCCATGCCCTTCCGCTGATGGATGGCAGAATGGCCGGCATCCCATTCTTTAGCCGTGTCACCGACTCGATCTTCGCGTCGAAACGAGAGTCGATGATGGAGCGGCTCACGAACCCCTCCCCTGCTGATATCTCATTCTTGGCGTGCATGACCGCAAGCCTGGCGCAGGTACCGGTGCCGCAAGGCGAGCGGTCGAGCTTTCCCGGCGAAATCACGACTGTATTGCGGCCGGTGCTCAAACCCCCCTCGCTGGTGACGGGCAGGGTGAATTCGGTGAAGGCGATCTTGTTGAACGCAGCGATTTCCGGATGTTGCACTTCGAGCTGCTGACGCGCCGCCTCCTTGATGCGTTCGCCCGTTTCGACCAGCTGCCGCGCCTCCTCGGGCCTAAGCTTGAAACCGAACCCGCGCGCATCGACGATTACGAAGTATGCACCGCCATAGCCGACATCGACGCGAACCGCGCCGATGCCCGGCACTTTGATCTCGGCATCGAGAATCGCCGCGAAGCAGGGCACGTTGACGAGCTTCACCTGCTCTACGCGGCCGTCCCGGCATTGGGCTTCGACTGGAACCAGCCCGCCCGGTGTTTCGAGCGTCAGACGAGTAACCGGCTCCA
>DATFOT010000098.1:0-2985 GCA_035265265.1 Aestuariivirgaceae bacterium
GCTCATCGCGCTTGCTGCTGCTGCCGCCTTAACCGCTGGTGCCTCATCCGCCGCGGCCGGCGTTGATGTCCATATCGGCTTTCCCGGGGTTTATAACCCTTATTATGCGCCGGTCTATTCGCCCTATTATTCGCCGGGTTATGAGGATGACTGTCATTACATCAAGGTGAAGAAATGGGTGTGGAAGAACGGCCAAAAGCACAAGGTATATGTGAAGAAGCTCGTCTGCTACTAGCCAAACCCTGAAGCCCTTGCGGGTCTCCTCCCGTCCCTGCGCAAACCCGCAAAGCCCGCTTCAGCCTGTAAGCCGGCCGCCCCAAAAGCGGCCGGTTTTTTTGTCGGCCAATCTCAGGGCCGCAGCAAATAGGTCGTGAACAGATGCCATAGCAAATAAAGCACCAGCAATACCCCGAAAACCCGCCCGAGCCGCCGCCCCAGCCGTTCCGTCCAATCCCCATCCCCCTCTGCTGGCTTGGGTGTGCTCAGCGTCTTCTCTGCCTGCTCGTCGAGCCGATCGAGGATCCTGTCCGCCTCCGCCTTGCGTGAAGAATGCTTCACCGTCTGGCCCTCCTCTCGATCTTCGCCATGTCCGCATCCGATAGGCCGAAGTGATGTCCGATCTCATGAACGAGAACATGGGTCACGATCGCACCCAATGTTTCATGATGATCGGACCAATAGTCGAGGATCGCCCGGCGGTACAGGAACACCATGTTGGGAAGCTGTCCCGTCCCGCCGCTGACTTGCTGCGCGAGCGCCACGCCCTGGAACAGGCCCATGAGTTCGAGCGCATCCTCGATGGCGAGAGCGTCGAGTACATCGTCCGGTGCCAGGTCTTGGACCCGGATCACCACATCCGCCGCGAGCGTCTTGAATTCATCCGGCAGCCGGTCGAAGGCACGGCGGGCGAGCGCATCGATCTCTGCGATCGACGGCGCTTCGAGCTCCGCCCAGTCGGAAGGAATGGATCGCGCCATGCCGTATCATGGCATGGGCAGGGGGGCGCGTGGAGCGGGGTTATTGCTGGATCTGGCTGTCGGCCACGATCTGGCGCTCGGCCTTGACGGTGGCGACCCCGGCCATGCAGCCGGTGGCGATGGTAGCGGCTATGAGAGCCATCAGGATGCGTTTGAGAAACCTGGCATCTGCCTCGACGATCGTCATTGGATTTTTCCCTCCCACCGGCTGGCCGACCGCCAGCTCAAGTTGGAGCGAACCTACACCAGGAGTCATGACCCGGGCCTTAATGGGGTGTTTATCCTGCGTTCATAGAACGTGGCTCGCACGCCGCCAAGGGCCCAAATTGGCAGCACTGCGACTATATTTCTTGACAGGCCGTTGTGCCTCGCGAATCGGCAATCTCAGGTTCGCTAGGCGGTGCCGCATCCAACCGGGAGGTGGCTAGCGCCACGTCCTGATGTCGACGAACCGCCCGGCGATCGCCGCCGCCGCCGCCATTTGCGGCGACACGAGGTGGGTGCGCCCGCGGTAGCCCTGCCGTCCCTCGAAATTGCGATTCGACGTGGAGGCGCAGCGCTCCTCGGGCTTCAGCTGGTCGGGATTCATCCCAAGGCACATGGAGCAGCCGGGCTCCCGCCATTCGAAGCCCGCGGCGCGGAAAATCTTGTCGAGACCTTCGGCTTCGGCCTGCTCCTTCACCAGCCCCGAGGCCGGAACGATCATCGCTGAAACCCGCTCATGCACCTTGCGCCCGCCGATCATCTGCGCGGCTGCGCGCAAATCCTCGATCCGTCCGTTGGTGCACGAGCCGATGAACACCTTGTCTATGGGGATATCGGTGATCTTCGTGCCGGCCTTCAGCCCCATGTAATCGAGCGCCCGTTTTTTGGACTGCCGCTTCGCCTCATCGCCGATGCGCTCGGGATCAGGCACTGTGCCTTCGACCGAGACCACGTCTTCAGGGCTCGTGCCCCAGGAGACGATGGGCGGCAGCTTTGCCGCATCGAGCGTCACGACGCGATCGAATCTCGCGCCCTCGTCGCTCTTTAGCGTTTCCCAGGAGCGCACCGCCTCGGCCCACGCCCGTCCTTTCGGGGCAAGCGGCCGTCCGTCCAGGTAGCTGATCGCTTTTTCATCCGGAGCGATCATGCCGGCCCGCGCCCCAGCCTCGATGGACATGTTGCACACCGTCATGCGGCCTTCCATCGACAGCGCCCTGATCGCCTCCCCTGCATATTCGATCACATGGCCGGTGCCGCCAGCCGTGCCGATTTCCCCGATAATCGCCAGGATGATGTCCTTGGCCGTGGCGCCCTCGGCAAGCCTTCCCTCCACTTCGACCTTCATGTTCTTAGCCTTGGTCTGGATGAGGGTCTGCGTGGCGAGCACATGTTCGACTTCCGACGTGCCGATGCCATGCGCCAGCGCGCCAAAGGCACCATGCGTCGAGGTGTGGCTGTCGCCGCACACGATCGTCGTGCCCGGAAGAGTGAAGCCCTGCTCGGGACCGATCGCATGGACGATGCCCTGCCGCCGGTCGAGCTCATTGAAATATACTATGCCGAACTCGCGCGCATTGTCGGCAAGGGTTTGCACCTGCAGCCGGCTTTCAGGCTCGGCGATGCCGTGGCTGCGGTCGGTTGTCGGTACATTATGATCGACCACGGCAAGCGTCTTTTCCGGATGGCGGACCGGCCGCCCGCTGATGCGCAAGCCTTCGAAGGCCTGCGGGCTCGTCACCTCATGCACCAGATGCCGGTCGATATAGAGAAGGCAGGTGCCATCCGGCGCCTCATGCACCAGATGGTCGTCCCAGATTTTGTCATACAATGTTCGTGCGGCCGGCATGCTTGCTACTCGGTGATTTTGCGGCGGAACTTAGTCGCGCTCCGGGCCTTTGTCACCCCCTCCTGTGCTGCAATAGAAAATCCTTCCGCCAGCTTGCGCTTCCGGGATGAAGGAGGGGTGGAGCGGCACCTCGCGGTGGCGCCAACGTTTAGTTTAGTAGAGATGGTGCGAGGGCGC
>DATFOT010000099.1:0-7956 GCA_035265265.1 Aestuariivirgaceae bacterium
CGCAGACTATAGAGGTCAAGACCGTAGAATCCGGTCTTCACCGCGTCCTTGCCTCTCGACCCATTGAAGGCCCGCTGCCATTCGACGAATTCGGCGACAACGGTGTTGCACCACATCCAGGTCGGAAAGCGCCGGAAATCGGCGAGGGCCTCGGCCGCATCCAAATCGTCGCTGGCGCCGCGCACGTAACGATTGACGCGATAAGCGTCGGGCCAGTCGGCTTCCACCGCGACCGCGGAAAAGTCCTTTTCGGCCAGCAGCCGCTTGGTGATCTCGGCACGCTCGCGATAGAACTCATGCGTGCCGTGCGAGGCCTCCCCCAACAGAACGAATTGCGCATCACCGATGTGTTCCAGGAGCGGATCATAGTCGCGCGCGAGCCCGCGCAGCTCCACGGCGGCCTGCCGTACCGCGTCGGCGGCCGACTCCGCCGGCTTGGGGACAGCCGCCGCCTCGGTCCTTGCGCTTTGTGCCAGCAGCGTGCGGACCTCCTCATCACTCGTCTGCGAGAAGTCGGTATACCAGACGCCGACGCCGAAGAACGGCTCCGGCGTGATGTCGCAAATCACTTCATCGGCTTCGGCACGCAGCGACTCGCAGGTGTCCCTCGGGGCCGTCGGCACCGCGACAACCACGCGCCCCGGCGCGAGCTCGCGCAGGGCCTTGACCGCCGCCTGCATGGTAGCACCCGTCGCCAGGCCATCGTCGACCAGGATCACTGTTTGACCGCGGACATCCGGCGGCGGCCGGCCGCCGCGATAAACGCGCTCGCGCCGTTTCAGCTCCTCGAGCTCCCGTGCCGCGACGGCATCGATCAGATGAGGGGGTAGGCCAAGGCTATCCACGAGTTCCTGGTTGAGAACGCGTACACCGCCCGTGGCGACAGCGCCCATGGCCAATTCTTCATGGCCGGGTAAGCCGAGCTTGCGCACCACGAAAACATCAAGCGGGGCACGCAAGGCGCGAGCCACTTCATAGGCAACGGGCACCCCGCCCCTGGGCAGGGCCAGGACGGCCACGTCGCGGCGGTTCGCGTACGCCGTGAGTTTCTCTGCCAACAGCCGGCCCGCTTCCCGGCGGTTCTGGAATATTTTTGAGTTCATCGTCTTTTGCTACCGGCGCCGCGGAGCTTGAGCCCCCTAAATGACTTCAACGCAGAGGTCGGGAATTGGTTACACCTGCGCAGAAGCAACCTTGGGCATTGGTTGCGCATAAAGCCGCATGCGACTAGGCTCCATAGAGAGGTGCGGTATCAGAGGATGGCACGCTTGTCCCTGTGGAAATCACTGTTCGGATCTGGCCGGAAGCGGAGCGCCGAGACTGCGGCGACGGCCAAGCAGGCCGAGCACAAGGGCTTCACCATCGAGGCGCGGCCCTATCAGGAGGGCGGCCAGTACCAGACCGCCGGCCTCATCAGCAAAGACATCGACGGCGTGCGTAAAGAGCACAGGTTCATTCGCGCCGACCGCTTCACAACACTCGATGACGCCGTGGAGTTCTGTTTATCCAAGGGCCGCCAGCTCGTGGACGAGCAGGGGGACCGCCTGTTCGGGTGATTGCGGGCCCTCTGAGTGAACTCACCGGTTGACCGCGGTCATGGCCCGGGCTGCGTAACGATCACCCGCTGCGGCCCCCTTCGGCACGGCGCGGGAGATTTGCTCGAGCTCAAACTGAGAGAGCGCGACATCTGATGCGGCGACATTCTCTTCAAGGTAAGCCCGCCGCTTGGTGCCAGGGATCGGCACGATGTCGTCGCCCTGGGCGAGCACCCAGGCAAGGGCGAGCTGGCCCGGCTTGACGCCCTTCGCCAACGCGAGCCTTTCGATTTCGCGAAGAATGCCGAGATTACTCTGGAAGTTCTCCTCCTGAAACCGCGGCATGCTTCGCCGATGGTCGCTTGCGTCCAAGGCGTCGGGCGATGGAAACCGGCCCGTCAGAAAGCCGCGGCCGAGCGGGCTATAGGGCACGAAGCCGATGCCGAGCTCGCGCAGGGTCGGCAGGATCTCGTCCTCCACATCGCGGCTCCACAGGGAATATTCCGACTGGACAGCGGCAATCGGATGCACGGCGGCTGCGCGCCTGATCGTCTGAGCCGATGCTTCGGAAAGGCCCAGGAACCGGACCTTGCCTTCTGCGATAAGCGCGGCCATGGCGCCAACCGTCTCTTCTATGGGAGTATCGGGGTCGACGCGGTGCTGGTAATAGAGGTCGATGACATCGACGCCGAGACGCTTGAGGCTTTCATCGCAGCATTGGCGAACATAGGCGGGCTTGCCATTGATGCCGAGGAAGCTTCCATCCTTGCCGCGCACATTGCCGAATTTCGTGGCCAGCACAATCTTGCCGCGCCTGTCTCTGATCGCCTTGCCGACCAATATCTCGTTGGTGCCCAGACCATAGATGTCGGCTGTATCGAGAAAGGTCACCCCGAGCTCGATTGCACGATGAATGGTCGCGATCGACTCGCCGTCGTCGCGGCCTGCATAGAAGTCGGACATGCCCATGCAGCCGAGGCCGAGGGCGGATACCGAAAGAGCGCCTAGTTTCCGTTGCTTCACGAGTGGCAAGCTCCTTGTGGGTGGATTCAGAGTAATCACCTGCGGCGCCGTCGGCAAATGAATGCCGCATGAAACTTGAGTATATACTCGTGGGATCAACCATGGTGGATGGCGTTGTCAACTCGTCTTCAGGTTCGGTGCCCATGATTTTCGACACTTCCGGCCCTCATCGGGATATTCGGAGCGAAGTTGCAAAGCTCTGCCGCAATTTCCAAGGGGAATACTGGCGCAAGCTCGACCGCGAGAGAGCCTATCCACAAGAGTTCGTGCAAGCGCTCACGAGAGCGGGCTATCTGTCGATCCTCATTCCGGAAGAGTATGGCGGTGCCGGATCGACGCTCTCGGCGGCCGCGGCTATCCTCGAGGAAATTCATCTTCAGGGCTGCAATGGCGCGGCCTGCCATGCACAGATGTATATGATGGGCACGCTGCTTCGGCACGGCAGCCAAGCGCAGAAGCGGAAATATCTCCCCGTTGTCGCTACAGGGGAACTGCGCTTGCAGGCTTTCGGCATATCGGAGCCGATGAGCGGCACGGATACTGCATCCATCAGAACTTCTGCAAAACGCGAAGGCGATGAATATATCCTCAACGGGCAAAAGATCTGGACCAGCCGTGCAGAACACTCCGACCTCATGCTGCTTCTTGCCCGCACAAGCTCCATCCAGAAACCAGCAAAGCGCAGCGATGGGCTTTCCGTGTTCCTGCTCGATATCCGCGCGGCACAGTCGCCCGGACTGACGATCCGGCCCATCCCTACGATGATGAACCATTCGACCACGGAAGTGTTCTTCGACAACGTTCGCATTCCGGCTGAAAACCTGATCGGCGAGGAAGGCAAGGGCTTCCGCGCCATTCTCTCGGGCATGAATGCGGAGCGCATCCTGATCGCCGCTGAGTGCGTCGGCGATGCCAAGTGGTTCATCGACAAATCAGTAGACTATGCCAATGAGCGGCGGGTTTTCGGCCGGCCGATCGGCCAGAATCAAGGTGTCCAGTTCCCCATCGCCAAATGTTACGCCAGCATGCGCGCTGCCGAGCTGATGGTTGGCAAAGCGGCAGCGCTGTTCGAGGCCGGCGACCATTGCGGGCCCGAGGCAAATATGGCGAAGATGCTGGCTGCAGATGCCGCCTGGGAAGCGGCCAATACTTGCCTTCAGACCTATGGCGGCTTCGGCTTTGCCGAGGCTTATGATGTCGAACGCAAGTTCCGGGAAACGCGCCTCTACCAAGTGGCACCTGTTCCAACCAACCAAGTGCTCTCTTATCTGGCAGAGCATGTGCTCGGGCTGCCGCGATCCTATTGATGCGGGGCCCTTGGCCGATGGGACAGATAAGCCGGCGGATCGCTGGCCGGAAAGCTCTCATCGGAGGCTTGGTCCACACAATCCCATTCAACAGGGGGATCCCGCATGCCCTCGGGCCCCGCGCAACGCACGGGCCGCGGCTCCTCCATCGTTGTTCCAACAGCCATATCTGATCTCCCTGGGCGCCGTCGCTCGTTCAATTCGCGGGACTGTGGAACCGTTCCAGAGTTAACCTAGTGTAAGGCTTAGGCTGAATGCGCGCGGGACATGAAATTTCGGGCAAAGCTTTTGATGATATCGGCCAGATGGTCGTCCACGAGGTCACCGGCCGCCGCGGCATCCACCCATTTCCTTTTGCGCTGTCCCTTTTCCGGCCATGAGGAGGACTTCTGGCCGACTTCGAGCGGGTAGATGATGATCAGCTCCTGCTTATTCCTGTTGCGTTTGTTGCCGTTGCGGTATGTACCGATCGGCTGGGGGTGGATGGTCCCGGTGAGCCCTGCCTCCTCATAAGCTTCGCGCAGCGCGGTTTCGGAAGGATGGCCTCCCGGTTTCCAGTGACCCTTGGGAATTATCCACTGACGGCTTCCGCGCCCCGTTATCAGGAGGAACTCGATCTTCTTGCCATTCAGACGATAAGGCAGCACGCCGGCATGTGTGAAAATTTGCAATTTGGCGCCTCGCACATTCACATCTCCTGAGGAGCGAACCCCGCCACTCGGGTCTGGTTCCTTCAGCGATTTCTCAAACCAGCATGGCGTGCAAAATTTCGCGATAATGGTTGGCGCGCGCCTGCAGGCGTCGAGTATCTGCAGCATCAGAAATCGCCGTGCCTGCCGCCAAGGAATAGTAGCCAAGCTGAAATGCGAGATAGCAGGGGATGAAAAACTCGATGAGTTCAAGGGAAACCGTCTGAGCACAGACTTTCTCCACTCGTGAGGCGAGGTCCTCGCCTTCGGATGCAGAGAAAGCAAACTCGACGATGGCACCGGCGACGTCCCAGGCTATGTCCTGGCACCCGATGAGATCATGGGCGCTGCAATGGTCGATTGAATCGGTTTTCAGAATTCTCCCGTCATCGCGGATAAGCCATTCCCATTGGTGCAGCCGGTTGTCGGTGGCGACCGGCCTGACTTTCGCGCTCAGCGGCTGGCACATTCTGCGGAACCGCTCGAGGGGCGCGGCGGCTGTGGTTCCCAGCGACTTTGCTCCATTGTGCACAAGCATGTCGGCCAGTGCTGCGAGAGATGCGCCTTGGCCGGAGCCCACGGCGAAATGTTTTGCGCGAAAACCAAGATAGAGGGCCAGCCACGCGATCAAACGCTCTCTATCTGCCAAGCCTGCTGTCGATGCGGCTTGGTGCCACCTTTCGACGATAAAGCCATGGCAGGCGGCAATCGGTTCCGGTCCAAAGCCGGCTTCATAAAGTGCGCGGGCCATGGCAAATTTGCCGCGCCCGCATCGATCGAGCCCTGTAAATTTGAGCAGCCAGCGGCCGGAGCGTGTTTGCAGCAGATATTTTCGGCGCTCCTGCTGCGCGTGAGCCGGCGGCCAGTCGCTGGGGTTGCGGTATCTCAGGCCGCGCCAGCGCCCAGCCGAGATATCCTGTGCCGGTGAAAGCGGCTCGCCAATGATATCGGAGAACCAATGGTCCAGCCGGCGACGACGTTCTTTAGGCTCCAGAATGTCCTTCTCGAAACTGCCAAGGTGGCGATGCAGCCGCTTCCACCGGCTCTGCTGGTGCCCGCTGGCGGCGCAGCCTGGCTCGCCAGGGTGACTGGGGAAGAGATGGATATTTTGCTCGGGCACGCCGTGAGCGATGAGGAGATCGATGACTGCGCCGAACGAGCTCCCGGAAAGACCAGGCCCTTCGTCGGCTATGGCAAACTGCGCCCCGTCGGGTTGGGTGAAAAGCAAACTTTCCATGGCCGAATCCACCAGGACCTTTCTTCGAAAGGGATCGCCGACCGGCCGGAGTGAAAAGGCGGTGTTTGCGTTCGCCGCCGCCGCAACAAGCGCCGCCAGGCTCAATCCTATGCTGCGGATTCCGATGATCTGCAGGCTCGTGCAGGTCTCGAGATTTTTCCCGGCAGCCAGGTAGGATTCGGGATAGACCGCATAAAAGGCGTAACCTTCCGCACGGCGGCAATGAACGGTCTCCGGCAGCTTCTGCTGGGCAAGGCTCGCGAACGGCCGGTCGGGCTGAGCGATCGGCCGAGCGCAGCACCGGCGCCATGATGAATGAACCGCGCGGGCCAGCATGATCACCGACGACATGGCCGCCTCCTGGACGGGTGAGGAGGTGTCTTTGCCCTGCCTGTCGAATTCTCCGTCGCAGATGCCTTGAGCGAGTTCGGCAGTGTCGATGAATATGCTCGTTAGAGCTGCGTGGCTCGTTATTCCCTCAGAGCAATTTTTGAGGTCGGAAAGTCGTTTCGCCAATTCATCGATTTGGCGGCGCGGACACATGGGATCAATTCGGTCCGCGAAAACGATCATCCAGTCGAGTTCTCATCCAGGCACGGCATCAGTTTTGGAACGAAGCGCACGCGCACTTGTTCCTGATCACCATCGGCCGACTCTAGAGAGGGTCTCGCCGGGACGCCGGTTTTGGTGGCCCGGGAATTTGGCGGCCGAGAACGGCATCCTTGATGCCCTCCGGAGGAATGCCGCTCTTGTGGGCGAGGAAAATCATCTGGGCGAGATCGGTGCGACGCTCCGCGGCGTCTCTCGCTGTCGCTGCGCGACCCGGCAAGAGATTTATTTCCTGCCAGACCTCATCGAAAACCGTCTGTAGCGCCGCGAGCAATTGAGGCTCTAGATATGAGCTGTAAGTGGAAATTGGCACGCCAACGCCTCCCGTCCTCAAGCGAAGCCTCCAATAATACTTTTATCATCGGTCCTGTTGCTTGGAAGTAATTGTATGGCTCCGAACACTTCTTGTTATCCGAAAAAATCGGCCCACTCACTCTCTGGAACACATCATCTTCTTTGGGGTTTGCCTCTTGGCTGATGCGCTCGGTGTCGGCTGGTTTGCCGTCTGCTCGCTGCGAGGCGAACGGACGCCCAGGATTTGGTCATGCACCGTGCCGGCATTAACGCACCCATCACCGACCGGAGTGTCGCGGACAGCCGGCGAAACAAGCTTCTCGGAAGCCTTCCGCTTGAGGATTTGGCCCGGCTTGCACCTCTTTTGGTCAGCCGCGCTTTCACCTCCGGCCATTTGCTGCAGGAGCCGAATGACCCAATTTTGCGAGTTTATTTTCTGACCAGCGGTACAATTGCGCTGTCGGTCGCGCTGCCCGACGGGAGCAGCCAATACACGGCGATTATCGGCAGGGAAGGAGCATTGGGATTATCGGCTGGTCTTGGCGTACAACTCGCTCAGGCGAGGGCCGTGGTTCAATCGCCGGTGACCGCGTTTTGCGTTCCGGTAGCGCAATTTGCCGCGGTCTGCGCCACCAGCCATGCGGTGCGGAAAATGCTGGTGTGCTACGGCGATATCCTGCTGGCGCAACACCAGCGCACGATCGTCTGCAACAGTTCGCATTATTTGCAGGCGCGACTGTGCCGCTGGATGCTGCACGCGCGCGATGCGACAGGGTCACCTACACTGGTGCTCACACAGCAGTTTCTGTCGAAAATTCTCGGCGCCCAGAGAACCAGCGTCAATCTGGAACTGGGCCTCCTGCATGCCCAGGGGCTGATCGAGGTCCAGCGCGGCCGGATCCATCTGCGCGAGCCGGCGCTCCTGGAGGACAGATCATGCTGCTGCTATGGCGCGATACGGCGGCTGGCGACAGCGGGCGCTGCGGATGTCGGCCACGCCGATCCCATGCTCATGGAGCGCCAGCGCCAGTAGAGTCGGCTAGTCGACAGAGGAACGAAGCGGCAATTGCCGGGTTAGCGCGACAGTCGCAGCACAAATCACATCATATCCGGACAACCATCATGCCAGCCTCCGATTCTCGTCGCCGCAAAGTCCGAGTTGCTATCGTCGGCGTCGGAAACTGCGCCTCGGCATTGGTACAGGGGTTGCACCACTACCGGGAAGCGGAGGGAAATGAACCGATTCCGGGCCTGATGACCGC
>DATFOT010000100.1:0-3737 GCA_035265265.1 Aestuariivirgaceae bacterium
GGTTGTCTGGGAGCCGCTTAGGCATTGCCGCTCGACCTCTGTACGCAGTTTGTCGCCGCAATACAGCCGCCGGCTCCATCCCCCCACTCTAGGCGACAACCGGTTGAGCGCCTCCTTCGATGGGATGGAGTGATTGACTTACTACCCAATAATAGGAATTTTGTCAAGGAAAGTTTTGCCTCGTGGGGCACCTTTAAAACTCCAAATCGTGCCGACGCCATACGCGGGCTACCGCAGGGCGCGCGAGCACGCGATCGTAGCAGGCTCGAATATTGGGATGCTTGCGAAAGAACGCGGGCACGTCGACATTCCAGGTTGCCAGCATGGCGGCATAGATATCGACCGCTGAGAACTGCTCGCCGAGCATATAGGGCTTGGATGCAAGTGCTGCTGCATACACATCCCATTCCCGCGCCATGGCTTTTACCGCCGCTTCCTTGATGTTTGCGGCATCGGTGGCCTCAGTCGTATAGCGGTCGCAGTAATAGATGCGGAGATCCGTCATATAGATGTTGGTGGCGAGATAGACGAGCCAGCGCAGGAATAGCGGGCGCAGCGGCTCGCCGGGCGCCGGCGCCAGTTTCCCTTTCGAATGCTCATCCGCGAGATAGAGCAGGATTGCTGCCGATTCGGTCATGACCGTGCCGTCGGGCAGCTTCAATGCCGGAACCTGGCCGAGAGGGTTGACGGCGAAGTAATCCGCCGGCGGCATGCGGGAGGCATCACGCTTGACCTCGCTGAGGTTATAAGGAAGGGCGCATTCTTCGAGAACCGCTTCGACCGCCATGGACCCCGCGCCCTTCCGCCCGTAAAGCTCATACATCGATATGCTCTCCTCGTTGCTTGGTTTAATGAGGCGCGCGACCATAGCCGCCGCCCGACGGCGTTCGAATAATAATGGCATCGCCCGCCTCGCAAATGAACTGGTCGCAGCCTTCGCGCTTCTCGACCGTGCCGTTCCGGCGCCTTAAATAGTTTTCGCCGCGACTGCCTGGCTCGCCTCCGGCCATGCCGTAAGGCGAGGTGCGGCGATGGCCGTGAAGAAACGAAACTTCCACCCTATCGAGGAAACGGATCACTCTTTCCACTCCATCGCCGCCGCGCCATTGTCCGTTGCCGCCGCTCCCGCGCCTCACCGAGAAACTCTCCAGAATGACCGGGTGGCGGAATTCGAGAACTTCCGGATCAGTCAGCCGCGTGTTGGTCATATGCGTGTGCACGGCACTTGCGCCATGAAAGCCCCGGCCTGCTCCCGCACCCCCGCATATGGTTTCGTAATATTGGTAGCGCTCATTGCCGAAATTGGTGTTGTTCATCGTGCCTTGCGAAGCGGCCATGGCGCCGAGTGCGCCGAACAGCGTATCGGTCACCGCCTGGCTCGTTTCCACATTTCCGGCGACGACCGCTGCGGGATAATTGGGCGACAGCATGCAGTCGAGCGGAATTGCGATCTCTATGGGCCTGAGGCAGCCGGCATTCATGGGGATGTTCTCTTCGACCATGCAGCGAAAGACATACAATACCGCCGCGCGCGTGATCGGCCGAGGCGCGTTGAAATTGCTCGACTGCTGGGGCGAGGTGCCGCTGAAATCGATCTTCGCCCTGCGTCTCTCCCTGTCGACGGTGATCTTGACCTTGATCACGGTGCCCTGATCCATGATGTATGAAAATTCCGAATCATGGAGCGCGTCGATGACCCGCCTGACGCTCTCCTCGGCATTGTCCTGGACATGCTGCATATAGGCATCGACGACGGGCAGCGAAAATTCGGCCACCATCCGGTGCAGCTCCTGCACGCCCTTTTCATTGGCGGCGATCTGCGCCTTCAGATCGGCGAGGTTCTGCGCCGGGTTGCGGCAAGGATAGTCGCCCGAGGTGAGGAGCGCGTGCAACTCCGTTTCACGCAGGCGCCCGCGCTCCATCAGCTTGAAATTGTCGATCAGCACGCCTTCCTCCAGGATGGTGGTCGCCCGAGGCGTCATCGACCCCGGTGCCTTGCCCCCGACATCGGCATGATGGCCGCGCGAAGCGACGTAGAACAGAATCCTGCTTCCCCTTCTGTCGAACACCGGCGTCACCACCGTGATGTCGGGAAGGTGCGTTCCGCCATTGTATGGCGCATTGAGCACATAGACATCGCCGGGCTCCATATTAGGATTGAGCCGGATGATCACCTCGACCGAGCGGTCCATCGAGCCCAGGTGAACCGGCATATGGGGAGCATTGGCCACAAGCTCGCCTTTCGAATTGAAGACGGCGCAGGAAAAATCCAGCCGCTCCTTGATGTTCACCGAATAGGCGGTCTTTTCGAGCGTCACCCCCATCTGCTCCGCGATGTTCATGAAAATGTTGTTGAATATCTCCAGCATGACCGGGTCGGCCCCGGTGCCCACCGCTTGGCTCTTCGCCGGTTTTTTCGCGCGCGTGAGCACGAGATGAAGCCGTGCGTTGCACTGGGCCTGCCAGCCGTTCTCGACGACCACGGTATTATGCGCCTCTACGATGAGGGCGGGTCCGTTGAGGGTTTGGCCGGGCAGAAGCGCGCCGCGATCGTAGACCGGTGCCGGCAGCCATTTTCCGCCGCTGAAAATTCGCGTCTTGGCGATCGCCATTGCTTCATGGTCGGCCTTTGGCTTGGAAATTTCCCGGATGGCGGTGCCCCCTCCGGCCGATTCCACCATGACTGCTTCCACCATGATTGTCTTCTCGGGCGTGGTGAAGCCGAACTGCTTCTTGTGCAGCGTCTCGAAAGCGCTCCGCATTGCCCCGTGCCGGGCAAGCGCCACGGCAAGGCTCGTATCCGTTCCGGCATAACGCAGGTAAACGCGCATTGCGCTTGCCGTGTCTCTGGCTGGAATTCCCTGCGACGACAGTTCGGCGAGCGTCTCGCGCTTGAGCCGCCGGGCGGCGGCGCGAACCTCCGGCATAATGGGCGCCTCGAGTTTGCGCTCGATCGCCTGGTGCCGGTTGGCCCGAATATCGGCAAGCCCCATGCCATACGCCGACAGCACGCCGGCGAGCGGGTGGATCAGGATGGTCTTCATGCCGAGCGTATCGGCAATCCGGCAGGCGTGCTGGGCGCCGGCGCCGCCGAAGCAGTTCAAAACATATGTCGTGATGTCATGGCCGCGCTCGACGGAAATCTTCTTGATCGCATTGGCCATGTTCTCGACCGCAATCTTCACGAAGCCTTCCGCGACTTCTTCGGCGCCGCGGCCATCGCCGATACGAGTCGCGAGTTCCGCAAAGGCGGCTCGCACGCCCTCGGCATCGAGCGTTTCCGTCCCTGTCGTCCCGAACAGCCTTGGGAAAAAATCCGCATTGATTCTGCCCAGCATCACATGGGCATCGGTCACTGCCAGCGGACCTCCGCGCCGGTAGCACAGCGGGCCGGGATTGGCGCCGGCGGATTCCGGGCCCACCCTGAAACGCGCGCCGTCGTAATGCAGAAGCGAGCCGCCGCCGGCAGCGACCGTGTGGATGCGGATCATCGGTGCCCGCATGCGAACGCCGGCAACCTGGGTCTCGAAGGCACGTTCGAGCTCACCGGAATAATGCGCCACATCGGTCGACGTGCCGCCCATGTCGAAACCGATGATCCGCTTGAACCCCGCCATGCGCCCGGTCTCGACCATGCCGACGACGCCGCCGGCAGGACCGGACAGAATGGCATCCTTTCCTTGGAACAAATGTGCAGCGGTGAGCCCGCCCGACGACATCATGAACATGAGACGGAC
>DATFOT010000101.1:0-5406 GCA_035265265.1 Aestuariivirgaceae bacterium
GATGAGGCCACGGTGCTGGCCATCACCGGAAAGCACTGCGTCATGTGCCATGCGCGAAAGCCGACGCATCAGGCCTTTACCGAGCCGCCAAAGGGGGCCGTGCTGGAAACGCTCGACGATCTTAAGAGGCACGCCGATCTCGTCATGAAACAGGCGGTGCACACGAACACCATGCCGCTTGGCAATGACACCGGCATGACTGCCGAAGAGCGCCGCGCGCTTGGCCTCTGGCTCGCGCAGAACCGCTGAAACCAATGCCGAAAACCTTAGCTGAGATCAACGCCATGGGCCCTGAGCGCTTCGTGCTTTGTTTCGGCGACATCGCCGAACATGCCGCCTGGGTGGCGCAGGCTGCTGCCAGGGCGCGTCCCTTCGCGAGCCGCGATGCGATGATTGCGGCTTTTGCCACAGCGGTACGCGAGGCCGAGCCTGACCGGCAGTTGGATCTGCTGCGCAGCCATCCCGATCTTGCCGGCAAGGCGGCCCGCGCCGGTGAGATCACGGCCGACTCCCGCCGCGAACAATCCGGGGCGGGCCTCGACTCCCTTGATGCGGAAGAATTCACCCGCTTCACCATGCTCAACGAGCGCTATCGCCGGACCTTCGGCTTTCCCTTTATTCTCGCGGTGAAGGGTGCGACCAAGCAACGGATTCTGGCAGCGTTTGAATCTCGGCTCGGCAACAGTCCTGATGCCGAGCGTGCCACGGCCCTGTCGCAGGTGCTCTGCATCATTCGCTTCAGGATCGAGGAGCGGGTTCTCCATGATGGCTGAACGGATCATCTGCGGCAGCTTGTTGTTTTTCCGCGACGGCGCCCATGTTTTCGAAGAACAAGGCGCCCTCGTGATCTCGCGCGAAGGCAGGATTCTGTGGTCAGGAGCGCGAAGCGCGCTTGCGCCCGAGCAGGCGCATCTTCCCCTCGACGATTACGGTACGTGCCTTGTCATCCCCGGCTTCATCGACCCGCATATCCATTTTCCGCAATATCGCATTCTCGCGGCCCCGGCGGGCAGCCTCATGGAATGGCTCGCCCGCTATACCTTTCCCGAGGAAGCCCTCTATGGCGACAAATCCCACGCCGAAGCCGCCGCTGCGGTTTTCCTTCAGCGCTTGTTCGCCGCCGGAACCACCGCAATTCTCGCCTTCTCTTCGGTTCACAAGCTCTGCGCCGACGTACTGTTCTCAGCGGCCGAAGCGCGGCGGATGTCACTGATCACCGGCAAGACAATGATGGATCGCAACGCCATTCCCGCCTTGCATGACGATCCCGAAACGAGCGCCCGCGACAGCGAGGAGCTTCTGAACAAATGGCATGGCCGCGGCCGGGCCCGCTATGCCATATCGCCCCGCTTCGCCGTAACCTCGAGCGCGGCGCAGCTCAAGATTGCGGGCGAGTTATTGCGTGCCAACCCGGGTGTGCTGCTGCAGACGCATCTGTCGGAAAGCCGCCTCGAGATTGACATGGTCGGGCGGCTCTATCCCGATGCGCCCGACTACACGGCCGTCTATGAACGCTTTGGGCTTCTGGGCGAGCACAGCCTGTTTGCTCACGGCATTCATCTTTCCGAATCCGAATGCCGGCGCCTGCATGAGACGGGCTCGAAAGTTCTTCACTGCCCCACCTCCAACACCTTCCTCGGCTCCGGCCTATTCGACATGTCGCTTCTTCAGGCGCAGGCGAGGCCCGTTGCGGTCGGGCTCGCCACCGACATCGGCGGCGGCACCAGCTATTCCATGCTGGCCACCATGGCCGAGGCTTATAAGGTAGCGATGCTGCGCGGCATCAGGCTCACCGCCCTGCAGCTCTTTGATATGGCAACCCGCGGAAACGCCGCATTGCTTGGGCTGTCGGATGAAATCGGTACGCTCGCGCCCGGCGCCTATGCCGATATTGCGGTGCTGGACCCCGTGGCAACGCCGGTCCTCGCGAGCCGCCAGGCCCTGTCCCGTTCGCTGGAAGACACCCTTTTCGCGCTGATGATGCTCGGCGATGAGCGGTCCGTGCGCGCAACCTATGCCGCGGGAACGCGCGTCCATCATGGAGGAATGTGAAGTGGCGAAAACCTATCCGCGCGATCTCAAGGGGTATGGGCGCAATCCGCCTAACCCGCGCTGGCCAGGCGGCGCCCATGTGGCGGTTCAGTTCGTCCTCAATTATGAGGAGGGCGGCGAGAACAACATCCTGCATGGCGATCGCGCGTCCGAGGCATTTCTATCCGAAATCATCGGTGCCGAGCCCTGGCCGGGCAAGCGTCATATGAATATGGAATCGATTTATGAATATGGCGCCCGCGCCGGCTTCTGGCGCCTGCACCGCATCATTGCCGGAATGCGCGTGCCGGTGACGGTCTTCGCTGTGGCAACGGCTCTTGAACGTTCGCCCGAGCAGCTTTCGGCAATGAAGGAGGAGGGCTGGGAGATCGCGTGTCATGGCTTGAAGTGGATCGATTACCGCAATTTCACTCAAGCCGAGGAGCGCCGGCATCTGCGCCGCGCCATTCGTATCCACCAGAATATCACCGGCGAGCGCCCGCTCGGCTGGTACACCGGCCGCAGTTCCGTTCACACCGCGAAGCTCGTGATGGAGGAGGGCGGCTTCCTCTATTCATCGGATTCCTACGCCGACGATCTTCCCTATTGGATCAGGGGTCCTCGCGGCCCGCATCTCATCATTCCCTATACGCTCGATGCCAATGACATGCGCTTTGCCACCGCCCAGGGCTTCAATTCCGGCGACCAGTTTTTCAGCTACCTCAAGGACGCCTTTGACCTGCTCTTCGCCGAAGGTGCAAGGGGCTCGCCGAAGATGATGTCTGTCGGCCTTCATTGCCGTCTGGCCGGAAGGCCAGGCCGCGCTGCCGCCCTGGAGCGCTTCATGGCCTATCTTAAAAGCCACGAGAAAGTCTGGATTGCCCGCCGCCTCGATATCGCGCGCCACTGGCATCAGCATTTCCCGCTTGTCGAGGATGCGCGATAAGGCACAATGCACCGATCGGAGGCAGCGGAACGGTCGGCCCGATGTTCGGATTGGATGTTCTGGAACTGGCGCGTCTGCAATTCGCCTTCACCGTCAGCTTTCATATCGTATTTCCCGCCTTTACGATCGGTCTTGCGAGCTATCTCGCTGTTCTCGAGGCGCTTTGGCTGAAGACCGGCCGCGAGATCTATATCTCCGCCTTCAATTTCTGGAAGCGCATTTTTGCCATAGCCTTCGGCATGGGCGTCGTCTCCGGCATCGTGCTGAGCTATCAGTTTGGCACCAATTGGAGTGTCTTCTCCGACAAGGCCGGCCCCGTGCTCGGCCCCTTGATGGGCTACGAGGTGCTGACCGCCTTTTTTCTCGAGGCGGGATTTCTCGGCGTCATGCTTTTTGGCATGGAACGTGTCGGCCGCGGCCTTCATTTTTTCGCAACGCTGATGGTTGCTCTCGGCACGCTCCTTTCCGCCTTCTGGATACTCGCGGCCAACAGCTGGATGCAGACGCCCGCAGGCCATGGCGTCAACGAGGCCGGCCAATTCGTGCCCGAGGACTGGTTTGCCATCATCTTCAATCCCTCTTTTCCGCATCGGCTTGTCCATATGGTGCTGGCTGCCTATCTCACCACCGCATTCGTTGTCGGCGGAGTCGGCGCATGGCACCTCCTGCGCGATCGCGCGAACGAGCCGGCCCGCTTGATGTTCTCCATGGCCATGTGGATGGCGGCCCTGGTTGCGCCCGTACAGATCATCGTCGGCGATCTCCATGGCCTCAATACTTTCGAGCACCAGCCCGCCAAGATAGCCGCAATTGAGGGCCATTTCGAAACGCAATCCGGTGCGCCATTCCTGTTTTTCGGCCTGCCGGACATGGCCGCGGAGGAAACTCGCTACCAGCTCGCCGTGCCAAAGCTGGGCAGCCTGCTCCTCACACATGACCTGAACGGCGTTGTGCGCGGCCTGAAGCACTGGCCGCCCCAGGATCGCCCCAACGCCCTGATCGTGTTCTTCAGTTTCCGGATCATGGTCGGCATTGGTTTTCTCATGGCCGGCCTCGGCCTCCTCAGCCTGATGTGCCGCTGGCGCGGCACGCTTTACCGCTCACGGTTCCTGCACGCTGCAGCGGTGGCCATGTCGCCTGCAGGCTTCATCGCCGTGCTCGCTGGGTGGATTACCGCCGAAGTTGGCCGCCAGCCTTACACCGTCTATGGGGTCCTGCGGACCAGCGACTCGATCTCTCCCGTCGATGCCGCGGC
This sequence comes from Aestuariivirgaceae bacterium, assembly GCA_035265265.1. Classification (GTDB taxonomy): domain Bacteria; phylum Pseudomonadota; class Alphaproteobacteria; order Rhizobiales; family Aestuariivirgaceae; genus DATBLQ01. The sequence goes on from DATFOT010000101.1 coordinate 4,233, forward strand.
GGTCGGCGCTTCGCTCACTGCCTTCCTCTTGATTTACACGGCAGTGTTCGGCGCCGGCACCTTCTATATTTTGAGGTTGATGCTGAAGCGGCCGGAGCTCTATGAGCCGGAATTGCTCGCCGATGAGCCGTTGCGCGCCGCGGGCATCATGCCAGGCCCTGCCCAGGAGATCGCCGCGGAGCACAGTGGAGGCTCTCATGCCGATTGACCTTGCCTTCATCTGGGCCGGCATCATTGCCTTTGCGGTGCTTGCCTATGTGATGCTCGATGGCTTCGACCTCGGCATCGGCATTCTCTTTCCGCTGTTTCCGGATCGAGCCGACCGCGACCGCATGATGAACTCGGTCGCCCCGGTTTGGGATGGCAATGAAACCTGGCTGGTACTGGGCGGCGGCGGTCTGCTCGCTGCCTTTCCTTTGGCATACGCCATCGTCATGCCGGCGCTCTATGCACCAATCATAGGCATGGTTCTGGCTCTCGTCTTTCGCGGGGTTGCCTTTGAGTTCCGCTGGAAGACCGAACGCGGCAGAAGGCTCTGGGATTGGGCGTTCGCCGGTGGCTCCATCGTAGCCACGCTCGCGCAAGGCATCGCATTGGGTGCGCTGGTTCAGGGCATTCCCGTTATTGGCCGCGCCTATGCCGGCGGCTGGTGGGACTGGCTCAGCCCGTTTAGCCTGCTCACCGGCTTGGCGCTTCTGGCTGGCTATGCGCTGCTCGGCGCGACATGGCTGATCCTGAAAACCGACGGCGGACTTCAATTGCGTGCCTATCGCCTGGCCGCCATGACGGGCGTGGCAACGGCGGGCTTCATCATTGCGGTGAGCCTGTGGACGCCCTTTCTCGAGCCCGTCTACATGGCGCGCTGGTTTACCTTTCCGCAGATCCTCTACACCGCACCGGTGCCGGTGCTGGTGGCCTTCTGCCTCTTCGCTTTGTTCCGTGGACTGGCGAAACGCCGCGAGCTTGTTCCCTTCCTCGCGTCCCAGGGCCTCTTTCTCCTCTCCTATATCGGTATCGGCATCAGTTTCTATCCCTATATTGTGCCGCCGACCCTCTCCATCTGGGATGCCGCAGCACCTGCAGCGAGCCAGCGCTTCCTGCTCATTGGTACTGCCCCTCTCGTGCCCCTGATCCTCGCCTATACGGCCTATGCCTATTGGGTTTTTCGCGGCAA
>DATFOT010000102.1:0-9723 GCA_035265265.1 Aestuariivirgaceae bacterium
AGCTTGTCGCCGCATCTTCGCCGCCGATCGCGTCCACGAGCCTGACTCGAAGCGCCTGGCGCCCGGTGTACACCCGGCCGTCCGCCAGAAGGCGCACCTGCCCGATAGGGATTTGCCGCCGCTCCGCAACCAGCGAGATGAACCACTCGTAGGAATCGCGGATCATCTGCATGGCCACAGTTTTTGCTTCTTCCGTCGCAGGCTTGAACGGTTGCGGCTCTGCCTTTAGGGGGCCCGACTTCACTTCCTCCATCTTGATGCCGAGCGAATTCATGAGCTGCGACACGTCGGGCCACTGGAAGATGACCCCGATGGACCCCGTGATGGTGTTGCCGCGCGCCACGATATGGTCGGCCGCGATCGCTGTGGCATAGCCGCCCGAGGCCGCCACCGCATTCATCACGGCAACCACCGGCTTCTTCTCCGCGACCTTTCGCACGACTTCGAACATCGCTTCCGCCCCGGCGGTCGTCCCCCCCGGCGAGTCGATGTGCAGGATCACTGCCCTTACCCGGTTGCTCTCGGCGATATCCTTGAACAGCTTCAGCGTTTTTTCATCGCCCGAGATGAAGCCTTCGATCCGCACGCGCGCCACGTGATCGGACAGCTTCGACAGCGCGCCATCGCCATTGCTGGTCCCCAGGAGCACGATGAGGGCGATCACCGCCAGAACGACCGCTCCGGCCCGCCAGAACGAAACCTGCCGTTTGAGTTTGCGGCGGGCGACGATCTGGTCAGCTTCGAATGCCATTCCTGCCTCCGCTCATCCCGAAAGTGCCGCGTTATCTATTCGTCGTCTTTGGCATCCTTCTTGGCCTTGTTCAAGGCGGCGCCGAGAATATCCCCCAGCGATGCCCCGGAATCCGATGAGCCATATTGCGCCACGGCTTCCTTTTCCTCGGCGATTTCCAGCGCTTTGATCGATACGGAGATTTTCTGGCTCTTCGCCTCGATCTGCGTCACCTTGGCATCGACCTTTTCGCCGACCGCAAAACGCTCTGGCCTCTGCTCCGATCGGTCGCGGGCAAGGTCGGAGCGGCGGATGAACGCCGTTGCCCCCGAGCCTGCGATCTTCACCTCGATTCCGCTTTCTTCGACCTTCGTCACTTCGCAGGTGACGGTGTCGCCTTTCTTGATGCCGGCGGTCTGAATCTGGGCCATCGGGCTGTTGGCCAGCTGCTTGATGCCGAGGCTGATGCGCTCTTTCTCCATATCGACGTCCAGCACCTGGGCCTTCACCACATCGCCTTTCTTGTGTTCCTTGATGACCTCTTCGCCCGGCCGCTTCCAATCGAGGTCCGACAGATGGACCATGCCGTCGACATCGCCGTCGAGACCGATGAACAGGCCGAATTCCGTGATGTTTTTAACTTCACCCTCGACGACCGAGCCTGCCGGATATTTAGCCGCGAAGGTCTCCCACGGATTGTTCTGTGTCTGCTTAAGGCCGAGCGAGATGCGCCGCTTGCCCGGATCGACTTCCAGGACCTGGACTGTGATCTCTTCCGAGGTGGAGAGAATCTTGCCCGGATGCACGTTCTTCTTCGTCCAGCTGAGCTCGGAGACATGCACGAGCCCCTCGATGCCCTCCTCCAATTCAACAAAGGCGCCGTAATCGGTGATGTTCGTTACCCGGCCCTTGACCCTGGCGCCTACCGGGTATTTGGCGGCGACACCCTCCCACGGGTCCTTGTCGAGCTGCTTCATGCCCAGGCTGATGCGCTGTGTTTCCGAATTGATCTTTATGATCTGCACCTTCACCGTCTGGCCGACCGAGAGGACGTCGGAAGGATGATTGACGCGCTTCCACGAGATATCCGTCACATGCAGCAATCCATCGATGCCGCCCAGATCGACGAACGCGCCGTAATCGGTGATGTTCTTCACGATCCCTTCCACGACCTGGCCTTCTGCGAGGTTCTGGACGATTTCTGAACGTTGCTCGGCGCGGGTTTCTTCCATGATCGCGCGGCGCGACACGACGATATTGCCGCGCCTGCGGTCCATTTTCAGGATCTGGAACGGCTGCGGAATATTCATCAAGGGACCGACATCCCGGATCGGCCGCACGTCGACCTGGCTGCCGGGCAGGAAAGCCACCGCCCCGCCGAGATCGACCGTGAACCCGCCCTTGACCCGGCCAAAGATCACGCCTTCGACCCGCTCATTTTTATTGTAGGATTCTTCGAGCCGCGTCCACGCCTCTTCCCGCCTCGCCTTGTCGCGCGACAAGACCGCTTCGCCCACGGCGTTCTCGATGCGCTCGAGATAAACCTCCACCTCGTCGCCGAGATTAAGCCGCTGTTCGCGTCCCGGTTGGGTGAACTCGCGCAAGGGAACGCGGCCCTCCATTTTCAGCCCGACATCGATAATGACGAAATCATTTTCCAGCTGGACGACTTTGCCCCTCACCACGGATCCCTCGGCTGCGCCTGCCGAAGCAAAGGATTCTTCTAAAAGTGCGGTGAAATCTTCGCGGCTTGGGTTGAGCGAGCTGGCATCTGCCATGAGCTGTCCTTTAAAAAATGGTTAGCCCACGGGCCATGCCCGCGGGGATGGCCCGGATACCATGGGACCGCGCCAAAGGGGTCCAGCCGGCCGCCGGGCAATCTGTGGATGTCTCCGTATTTGGTATCCCGCTCAGGCCGCGGTGGTAAATTTCCAATCCGGAAACGATGAAGGGCCCTCTTCCAAAGGAAGTGAACCCCGGTTACCGCCCGTCGACGATGCGCCGGGCTGCCTGGAACGTGGCTTCTATATCCAAAGACGTCGTGTCGAGCAAGTGCGCATCGGACGCTGCTTTCAACGGGGCCACGGGCCGCGTTCGGTCGCGTTCGTCACGCCTGACGATCTCCTCCAGAATATCTGCGTAAATCCCATCCTGTCCCCGTTCCTGAAGCTCGCGCCACCGGCGCCGGGCCCGCTCCTCGGGCGAGGCCGTGACGTAGAACTTTACCTCGGCATCGGGGCAAACAATGGTGCCGATATCCCGCCCGTCGAGCACGGCGCCAGGTGGCGTGTGGGCGACCTTTCGCTGAATGCCGATCACCTCCGCCCTCACCTTTTTATGCGCCGCCACAATGGAGGAGGCTTTGCTGACGGCCTCCGTGCGCAGGAGGGCATCGGGATAGAGCTGCGGCCCGTAAGCCTTGGCCGCCATAACCGCCGTTTCTTCATCTTGCGGGCTGCCGCCCAGTTCCAGGACTTTGAGTGCAATGGCGCGGTAGATGGCGCCGGTGTCGAGATAGGCGAGCCCCAGGTGGGCAGCGAGCCTGCGCGCCAAGGTTCCCTTGCCCGAAGCCGCCGGCCCGTCGACCGCGATGATCAATGACTGACCCCTGGCGGGTCGATCCGTGCTCCAAGCCCGGTGAACAGCGGACGGAAATTCGGAAAGCTCGTCGCGATCATGGTGGCATCATCGATGATGACAGGTTCCTTCGCTGCCAGACCCATGATCAGGAACGACATGGCAATGCGGTGATCGAGCTGCGTGCGAATGACGGCCCCGCCGGCAACCTTGCCTCCAGTCACCTCGAGCCAGTCTGGACCCTCCGCAACCTTGACGCCATTGCCCGACAGTCCTTCGGCTACGGCAGCGAGCCGATCGCTCTCTTTGACGCGGAGCTCTTCGAGCCCTTCCATCCGCGTCGCGCCCTCGGCGAAGGCAGCTGCTACCGCCAGGATCGGATATTCGTCGATCATCGAGGCCGCGCGCTGGGCGGGCACCCGCACGCCCCTGAGCCGGCTCGACACCACCGTTACATCGCCCACCAACTCGCCCCCGGCCTCGCGCCGATTGCTGATGGTGAGTTGAGCGCCCATCTCGATCAGCGTTTCGATGAGCCCGCTTCGCGTCGGATTGAGCATCACATTTTCGATCGTGATCTTGGAGGACCCGGTAATGAGCCCGGCTACAATCGCAAAGGCCGCCGAGCTCGGATCCGCCGGAACCACAATGGCCTGACCGCTCAGCTCCTCTTGGCCGCTAAGCGATATCTGCCGGGCCTCGCCTTGCTGTTCGACAGAGATTTTAGCGCCAAACGCCTTGAGCATGCGCTCGGTGTGATCTCTTGTGGCAACGGGTTCGATCACGCTTGTGCGCCCGGCAACGTTAAGCCCGGCGAGCAGCACCGCCGATTTCACCTGCGCTGATGCGACCGGCAGCCTGTAGGTGATCGGCACGCAATCGCGCGCGCCATGGATTTTCAAGGGAAGCCTGCCGCCTTCGGCCGCCTCGAAACGAGCGCCGATTTTTTCGAGGGGTGCCATCACCCGTCCCATCGGCCGCCGTGACAGCGATGCATCGCCGGTAAAATCCACAGTAAATGGGCTCGATGCGATAAGGCCCATGGCAAGCCGCGCCCCGGTGCCGGAATTGCCGAAGTCGAGCGCACGCGCCGGGTCGGCGAAACCGCCAACGCCGACACCTTGCACCCGCCATCGCCCTTGGCTCTTCTGGATGTCTGCGCCGAGTTCGCCCATGGCTTTTGCCGTGTGGATGACATCCTCTGACTCCAGAAGGCCGCTGATCACCGTTTCCCCGATGGCGATTGCGCCCAACATGAGCGCACGGTGCGAGATGGATTTGTCGCCTGGAACCATGATGCTGCCGGTGAGGACCGGCGATGGGCTCGCGCGGAGCGGCTTGGCTGGGGATTGATGCAAATTAGACCCGCGAGACTGGACAAAGAGCGCCTGCGGTCTAACATAGCAAATTGGCGCCGGAAAGTTTTCATTTGCAGAGCACTGCCTGCTGTGGCAGGGGATGCGCCGAATTCACGCAATCGCTAGGGGTACATCGTGGTCAAGGCTGAACTGGGCACCAAGCGCACCTGCCCCTCCTGTGCGGCGCGTTTCTACGATCTCATGAAACATCCAATCGTCTGTCCCAAGTGCGGACAAACCTTCATCGCTGAAGCCCTGCTGCCCTCGAAGGGCGATGGCGGCGCGTCTGCGGCCCCGAAGCCCCGCCCGGCGCCTGAGCCGGTGGTCGAAGCTGTCCCCGACGTTGAGCTGGTCAGTCTTGAGGAGGCGGAGCCCGCTGCAGACGACGAGGCGGCTGCCATCGAGGACGTTGATCTCGGCGAGGAAGTTCAGGTCGAAGGCGAAGAGGACGACGTGTTTCTCGAAGCCGAGGAAGAGGATGAAGCGGCCGTTCCCGACATCATCGGCGGGCCGGGCGATGCAAATAACGAGGAAACCTGATCCCAACTTTCCCTTGATTGTTGGGCATCGCTTTTCTAAGGTCCGCGCCGGTCGAGGCGGGCCCTATCCTACATCCCTCCGGCTCTCCCGACTGGCTGCTTCGAAACTTATGGGGTCATAGCTCAGTTGGGAGAGCGCTTGAATGGCATTCAAGAGGTCGGCGGTTCGATTCCGCCTGGCTCCACCAATTTTTCAAGTACTTGACTACGGCGTCCACCTTGGGAATGGCCACCTAGCTCTACGTGAACGACCCGTTCGGACCTGCAGAAACAGCTCCCTACGCTAGTCCTGCGTGAGGCTTGACCGCATCGGCTTCCTGCTTACATGCAGCTGGACGTCCGCTGTGATTCTAACGATCAAAAATTGCTCGGCCAGGGTCGTTCCCCTAAAGCAGGTGACGTCTGCGTAGCAGACATCGTCAGCTACTTGGGCCCGCTTTACGCTATACCGATCAAATACTGCATCTACGAATTCGCGTCCAAGGGCAATATGAACCATGACCTGGTTGAAGATAACCGCCCTCTTCTTTAGGGCCGATCATTCATTCACTCCCCCTTGGCGCGACCAGTTCCCGGGTCGCCGGCATGAGGCACATCGTCGTTAAGGGCGCTAAACTTGAAGTTTGTCGTCTCCACTCTGAATAGCGAGCTTTCCGTCAGCTTTGCGCAATCCAGGTCGAACGCCGCGACATTGAACCCCTTGTCTGAGAATGCGCTTTTGTAAGTAAGGCCGTCGCTTCCCTCTCGCTTGAACAACTCGGCCAGGATCTGGGTTGCTGCATAGTCGCCGGTCCTGTCGCTTCGCACGATGGGCTCTGCGAAGGCGCCGTTGATGTCCTTCCACACCGCTGCTTCAGTGGTGCTCTCCGCCTGGTTCGGCTCGGGCTCGGAGCAGTCCACCAGGCGCAGCGCACGCAATGTTTCGAATGCCGCCACCGAGATAGTCGATCCCAGCCATGGGCGCACTTCCGTCATGGCGATCTCAGGTGAAGTGGCAAAATATAAGCAAGGGATCCCCTTCGGATTGACGCGCCCTTCGACAGCTTCATCGCTCAGGGGCTTCATCCGTTCTTCCGGGTGCGGGCTGATGACACGCTCGCCGCTCTGGTCATCGAAACGAGACTGATGGCCGAGCTGCGCCCGCCAAAACCGATGGCCCGCCGGCACCGTCTTGAACCGGCGGCGGCAGGTCACGGCGACGCCTTCGAGAAACTCCTGCGCAGCTTTGCTCCAAAGGTACCGCCTCTCGCGAAGTATCTCCTGTCGAAACGTTCTGAACGCCTTCGGGGAATGAAACGTTGCGATCATAGAGCCGGTTCAAGCCGAAACAGGTTCTTCTCTGTTTTGGGCCTCTTTCGCATGAGGTATGGCCGGCAGCTGCAGCACGGTCGCTGTCTGGCCTTTCTTCAGCAGCGTCAGGAGCACCGTCTGCCCATCGGCAAACTCGAGCGCATCATGAAAGGTAGCTGCGATATCTCTGTTGATTTGCCGAAATACCGCCATGGTTTGGCCTGTGCTCTTATACGACCAGAAGCCTTTCCGCTTGACCTCGGTGTCGAAGGCGAGCTCCGTTCCCGGCTGCAGACATACCGCCACCCCCGGTTCGTCCACAGATGCAAAGCCGGACGTAAGGGTTCCAAAAAAATTGGTTGTAGTCAGTCGATCGCCGATCCTGGCAGCCCTGGAGGCAATGTGTTCCATACTATAGTCGCACATGGAGGCAATCCTTTCCGCGGGGTAGATTCGTTCCCGCTGCTCATAAGGCGCTAAAACCTTGAGCGGGGATTGGTTCCGTGAGCGGGCTGCGAATAGTCCGATCCACCGACGATCGTCAATTGATGATCTGGATCGGGCTGAACAAGGGGAGCATAGGCTACGCTATTCTCACTGAAGCGCAGAAGCAGCGCGCCCCCAGAAAGCGATCGAATGTTCCAAATTCTCTGTTTCTATCACTTCCGAGCAGCATTCCTCGACAACTGACCGCCATTGCGGATCAAGCCTTAGGTCGCAAAGAACAGCGCGGTCGAAGCGATCCAACGGCAATCCCTCTCGGGAGATGGTCTCGCTGTCGGCTGCCACGAGGAGAGAGCTGGCCGAGGGGTGCCGCAGAACCGCCTGCACGAGCTCGAACAATTGTGCATTGGCCGTTTTGAGTGGCAACCCGCCTATCCAGGACTCCTGCTGGCAGACACAGGCGGTGCCATTCTGGAGGGGCATGAATTTCTTTGCGGTTCTTAACGCTTCACTCTTCGCCAGGAGAATTGTGGTCGGAATCCGGCCAGGCTTATCACCTAGGATCATCGCGCCGACCGCATCGCTGTCCATGCCTGCGGCGATCATCACTCCAAGACCAGGGCTCTTGTTGAACTCGACGATCGCTCCGCCTCCTTCCTTCGGCCGCTTGCCGATGTCCTTCGTCAGGTAATCAATTCCCAGAGAATCGATTCCCGTGGCGCGTGCGAGCGCCTCGGCCATTGCACGCACGTCCTTGTGAGCCAACCTCGTTTCGTCGAAACATGTACCGCCTGTTGAACGATTTGCATTCCGCCTCAGTGGAATGGTTCGATCGGCCTTCAGAACGACATCTAGTGTGAAGCCTTGCGCGGCAAGAGTTGATTTAAGCGCGCTATCCAAGGTAATGGGGCTGAGATAGCGGCTTTTCACCATGTTTGATGAGCGCTGCTGATTGACTTCCGCTATCAGTTGCTGAATCGTCTTCTTTCCATCTCCGGTAACGCTCGGAGGTTTGCGCCTAAAGGCTCCTGCGAACTTGCTGCGGATAACCATCAGCCGATAATCGGCTCCGGCGATATGCGCCTCGATCATGATCGGATTTTTCGTAAATTTCTTCGCCTCCTGAAATGCAGCCTGGGCGGCGGAAAGCGACTTGATATCTGCGGTCACACCTCTGCCCTGCGATCCGTCCACTGGCTTGGCCACGCAAGGCAGTCCGACAGTTCGGATGGCAGCCGCCAATTGATCGCTCGAAGTGACCAGCACATGCGGTGCAACGGGAAGCCCAAGAGCTGTGCAAAGCGCTTTGCTGCTCAGTTTGTCTCTTGAAACACTCGCGCCTATGAGGCTGTCGGACCGTGGCGATGATTCGATGAACACCTCGGCGCGCCTGCCCCAGCCATATTGCCAAAGACGTGCCTGCTCAAGGTACGGCAGGACCGGAATGCTATGCTTTCGCGCCCCGCCCATGAGAATGCGTGCTTGATAGTCGGGATGAATTCTCCTGCACAGGGCCCACAACGCTCGCAGCGGCTCGCCGACTTTCGATGAGTCGATTTGTCCCGAGCCGAGCTTGACGAAGAGCTCGGCGGCCAATTCAATGGCGCGGTAGCTCAGTCGTTCATCGTGAAACCCGAGCCAGGCGAGCAATCTCTCACCCTGGAGCTTGGCGCCCCCGCAGTGCAAATAACCACGGACGTGCGTAAGCGCTGCCAACGACCAGCTCGTCAAAAATTTGCCTGCAAACTCCGACGGTGAGATCGAATCGGCAGGTTCGGAAAAGCTGAACCAATCGGAACACGCATCGCTCATCACATGCGCATAGCGCACTGCCTCGCCCTCGACATCCTTCGATATTTCGATCTCAACTACGATGACTGGATCGGTGGAAAGGGGATTGGGGCCGCGGTAGGTAGCAACCTGCTTCACTTCCATTAAGTGGCTCCGTGCAGTGTTACTGGAGCCTATCGTTCCCCCGCACGTGCTGTCCACTACACTTCCGATGCGTTGCCCGCCCTTAGTTCAGCGCATAGAGATAGGCGGCCATGTCGCGTGCGTCTTGCTCCGACACATTTGTCGTCGGCATCGCAGTTTGCGGATTGATGGCGCGCGCGGCTCGGATCCAGCTGATCAGATTGTCAGGCGTGTTCGTCAAAACCCCGCCTATATATTGACGCTCGGAGATGCCGCTCAATGGCGGTCCGGTTTTTCCCCGCGCGCCGGGCACGCCGGTGATTTGATGACAGCCGGCGCAGCCATTGGCGATAAACAGCGGGATCGCGCGTGTCGGGGCCCCGGCAGTCGATGTCAGTGCCCATGTTCGGCCCTCGGCGCTGCGCCACAGCCAATAGCCGCCATAGGCCGCCGCTGCGACGACGATAACCAGCGCGGCGGTGAAGCTAGCGCGCCGCATTGCCGAGCTCCTTTTGCAACGGTGAAGAGGATATCCATTGCGCGGCGAGCGCGAGCGCCGCGACCGCATAGATCAGGCCAACCGGCATCCACATGAAAATACCGGCAAGCTGCTGATCCTCGAGCGCCGTCAGCCCCCATTCTGCCGTGCCCGTCGACGGCGGATACCACAGCCTGAAGGAGAAAGTCAGTAGCGCGCCGAGCAGTCCAGTATGAAGCGCCGTCACGAACAGCCACGCAATCGAAACCCCGGCATCGCTTCGTAGGTGACGAAAGCCGAGGATCACCCACCAAAACAGCAGCGCCGTGAGAATGAAGCTGGCGTGCTGGAACCAGTGCACCCACTCAGAGTGCAGCGCGCCGACGAAAAATA
>DATFOT010000103.1:0-4742 GCA_035265265.1 Aestuariivirgaceae bacterium
AGAAACAGTCCGAGCACGCGTGCATCGACGATGTCGGTCACCGGGGCGGGGGTGAGGGTCATGCCGGTGAAATAGGGCGGATTCTGAACGTAAGTGGAATTGGAGTCCCAATTATAGGTGAGGCCGCCCTTGAACTTGATCTTGCGCCATTCGGCATCGCCCTTGAATATCTCGCGGTAGCGCTCCTGAAAGGCCTTGCGGGTAACATGCTTGCGGACGACCGCGGCGACATCCGTGCTCGTGGGCCATATGTCGCGCAGATACACAGGCCTGCCGTCGACGCCGGGACCCAAGGGATCGGTCATGAGATTGAGGTTCAGCGTGCCGGCAATGGCGTAGGCGACGACGAGAGGCGGGGAGGCGAGATAATTGGCGCGCACGTCTGGATTGATACGCCCCTCGAAATTGCGATTGCCGGAGAGGACGGCTGCGACGACGAGATCCTTGGCGCGCACGGTCTCGGCGATGGGCTCGGGCAAAGGACCCGAATTGCCGATGCAGGTGGTGCAGCCATAGCCGACGAGATCGAAGCCGAGCGCATCGAGATCTTTCTGCAGGCCCGATGACTTGAAATATTCGGTCACCACCGGGCTGCCGGGCGCGAGGGAAGTTTTCACCCATGGCTTGGTGCGCAGTCCCGCCTTGACCGCATTGCGGGCGAGGAGTCCGGCGCCGATCATGACATAGGGATTGGAGGTGTTGGTGCAGGAGGTGATGGCAGCGATCACCACATCGCCATGACCGATTTCGTAATTGCAGCCGGCAACCGGATGGCGCGAACCCACCCCCTCGGTGCCGCTGAAGTCAGATGCCATGACACGGATAAAATCGGTGGAGGCTTCTTTCAGGGCCACGCGGTCCTGAGGCCGCTTCGGTCCTGCAAGAGACGGCTCGACCGTTGAAAGATCGAGCTCCACCGTTTCGGTGAATTGCGGCTCGGGCGCATCCTTCTTCCAGAACATGCCCTGACAGCGCGCATAGCGTTCGGCAAGAGCCAATAGCTGAGCAGGGCGGCCGGTGGCTCGCATGTATTCCAGCGTTGCCGGACCGAGCGGAAAGAAGCCGCAGGTCGCGCCATATTCCGGGGCCATGTTGCCGATCGTCGCGCGGTCTTCGAGCGATAGGCCGGCGAGGCCCGGGCCGTAGAACTCGACAAAGCGGCCGACGACACCGACGCGGCGCAGGACCTGGGTGACGGTGAGAACGAGGTCGGTGGCAGTCGTTCCCTCGGGAAGCTCGCCGGTGAAGCGCAGGCCGACCACTTCCGGGATGAGCATGGAGATCGGCTGGCCGAGCATGGCCGCCTCCGCCTCGATGCCACCGACGCCCCAGCCGAGGACGGAGAGGCCGTTGACCATCGTCGTATGGCTGTCGGTGCCGACGAGCGTATCGGGATAGGCGAGCTCGACCGTGCGGCGGGCGAGCTCCTCCTTGCGCGACCAGACAGTGCGGGCGAGATATTCGAGGTTGACCTGATGGCAAATGCCGGTGCCCGGCGGGACGACGGAGAAATTGTCGAAGGCCCGCTGGCCCCATTTCAGGAAGGTGTAGCGCTCGGCATTGCGCTCGTATTCGACCTTGACGTTCTGGCGAAACGAATTCGGCGTGCCGAAGAAGTCGACCGATACCGAATGATCGATGACAAGATCGACAGGCGCCAAAGGATTGATCCTGCTGGGCTCGCCGCCGAGAAGCTTCATCGCATCGCGCATGGCGGCCAAGTCGACGACGGCGGGAACGCCGGTGAAGTCCTGCATCAGCACCCGGGCGGGGCGAAAGGCGATCTCGTGCTCGGTCTTGCCGCGGTGAGAGATCCAGGCGGCGACCGCCTCGATGTCTTCGCGCGTGACACTGCGGCCGTCTTCATGGCGCAACAAATTCTCAAGGAGAATTTTGAGAGAGAAAGGCAGCTGAGAAATGCCGGTGAGACCGTTCTTCTCGGCGGCAGGAAGGGAAAAATAACTGTAGGTCCGGGCACCGACTTTCAGTGACCTGCGGCATTTGAAACTGTCGAGAGAAGGCATCATAAGGGCGGGACACTCCTCATAAACTGCTGATGCCCTATAATCGCTTTTCGACCCAATCACCAGTCCAACAATGGCACGAGCATTGCACCAGGGGTTACTCTTCCCGTCGCGTTCGGCAGACCTCAGCGGGCACGCGGGCTGATGCGGCTCTCCGGCATTGGCCTCATGGTGGAGCGAAGCCAGCGGCTAGTCTTCAGCGGCCTGAATTTCGCTGCCGGGTCCGGGGAACTCGTGGCACTCACCGGTCCCAATGGGGCGGGCAAGACGACGCTCCTGCGGCTCATTGCCGGTCTCATCAGGCCGCAGGCAGGCACCGTAGAATTGGAAGGCGGGGATGGGGATCTCACGATCGGCCAGCAGGCGCATATGATCGGACATCAGCATGGCATCAAGCCGGCGCTCACGGTTGAGGAAAATATCCGGTTCTGGAAGGACTTTCTCGGCGGAGAGACAGTGCAAGGAGGGCTTGAAGGCTTCGGGCTCGAAGCGCTTCGCGCTTTTCCGGCCGGCGTATTGTCGGCAGGCCAGCGACGGCGGCTATCGCTGGCGCGGCTCCTCGTCGCGCCTCGGCCGATCTGGCTTCTGGACGAGCCGACGAGCGGCCTCGACCAGCGGTCGCTGGTGCTGCTTTCCCGGCACATGCGCGGCCATCTCGCGGAGGGCGGCATCATCATCGCCGCCACCCATGGCACGCTCGGCCTCAAGCCCATGAGCGTCATCGCGCTCGGCGAGGCGGCATGAAAGCCGTCTCCGCCCTGATAAGACGCGATCTCGGAGTTGCCATGCGGCAGGGGAGCAGCCTCGGCACGGCGATCGGATTTTTCCTCACCGTGGTCATGCTGCTGCCCATCGGGCTTGGACCCGACCAGGCACTGCTGCAGCGGATAGCACCAGGCGCGCTGTGGATCGCGCTCCTGCTTTCGGTGCTCCTGTCCGCCGACAGGATATTCCTGGATGATTACGAGGACGGTTCGCTCGAGCTCCTCGCCTCGGGGCCCATTTCCTTCGAACTGGTGACGCTGACGAAAGCTTGCGTGCACTGGCTCACGGCCGGCCTGCCGCTCGCGGTCATCGCGCCCATCTTGGGATTCCTGGTGAATATCGGCCCCGATCAGGTTCTGCCGCTTGCCGCGGCGATGATCATTGGCTCGCTCGGCATTTCACTGCTCGCGGCACTTGGTGCTGCGGTGACGGTGGGCTTGCGGCGGGGCGGGATGATGGTCTCGCTCTTGATCCTGCCGCTCTATGTGCCGCTCATGATCTTCGGGGTGGCGGCCAGCACGCCGCAGACGATCATGGCCGGTTCGGCCGCCTCTTCGCTCATGATCCTTGCTGCCTTGTCGCTCGCCGCACTCGTCATGGTACCAATTGCCGCATCGGCGGCGCTGCGCGCGTATATGCAATAAGGACCTATCATGATGCAAAGCTTCGCCAATCCTACGCGGTTCCTGCGGCTTGCCAACCGGCTCATCCCTTGGGCCGCCGGCGCAACGGCGGTTCTCATGGCGCTGGGGCTCTATCTCGCACTCATCCGTGCGCCCCAGGATTACCAGCAGGGCGAGACGGTTAGGATCATGTTCGTGCACGTGCCCGCGGCGTGGATGGCGCTGATGGTCTACAGCTTCATGGCGCTGGCGCATGGCACGGCCATCGTGTTTCGCCATCCGCTCGCCGATCTCGCAGCCAAGGCCGCAGCACCCGCCGGGAGCTGCTTCACCTTTCTCGCGCTCGCAACAGGCTCGCTGTGGGGCAGGCCGATGTGGGGCACATGGTGGCAATGGGGCGATGCGCGGCTGACCTCGATGTTCGTTCTGTTCCTGCTCTATATCGGCTATCTGGCGGTGTGGCAGGCGGTGAGCGATCCGATCCGCGCGGGGCGCATAGCCGCCGTCGTGGCGATCGTCGGCTTCATCAATGTTCCGATCGTGAAGTTCTCGGTCGACTGGTGGAGCACGCTGCATCAGCCGGCAAGCGTTTTCCGGATGGGCGGACCGACCATCCATCCGAGCCTGCTCGTTCCGCTCGGCGTGATGGCCGCGGCTTACGCGATGTTCTTCCTGGCGCTATGGCTCGCGGCGATGAAGGCGGAGATCATCGAGAGGCGCATTCAACAGATGCAGATCGCCGAAGCGAGCAGGGCCTGAGCACAATGGATGTGGCCGCCGCTCACGTGAGCTTCGTATTCGCCGCCTATGTGATATCGGCTGCAGTTCTCGGCGGGCTGGCTATCAGAACGATCGTAGCGCTGAAGGCTCGGGAACGAGAGCTCGAGGCGCTCGAAGCGCGGCAGGTCCCGCGGCGCAAGGCCGCGAGTTGAGGATGGCCGCAAACCCCTCGCTCAGGATCGCACGGCTGGCATCGGTGCCGCTCTGCGTGTTCGCCGTGCTCGCCGCGGTGTTCTTCATCGGGCTCAAGGGCAATGATCCCTCGATCGTGCCATCGGCGCTCATCGGCCAGAAGGTGCCGACATTCCAACTGCCGCCGCTCGAGGGAATGGCGCTGCCGGGGCTTGCTTCGGCCGATCTCGCCCGGGGCAAGGTGACGCTCGTCAATGTATTTGCATCCTGGTGCGGGCCGTGCAGGCTCGAGCATCCGGTGCTGATGCGGCTTTCACAGCGCGGCGACATCGCTGTCGCCGGAATTAATTACAAGGATGAGCCGGAGAATGCGCGGCGGTTCCTCACCAGTCTCGGGGTGCCTTACCAAGCGATCGGG
>DATFOT010000104.1:0-4199 GCA_035265265.1 Aestuariivirgaceae bacterium
ACGGAAGGACAGGTGATCAGGCTTCGCATTCCCGAGTTGTCGCAGGAACGCCGAAAGGATCTGACCAAGGTCGCTCACCAATACGCGGAAAAAGCCCGCGTTGCTGTTCGCAACGTACGGCGCGACGGCATGGAGCACTTGAAACGACTGGAGAAGGATCACTTGATCGGTGAAGACGACCACCGCAAAAAGCACGACGAGGTTCAAAAGCTAACCGACAGCACTATCAAGGGGATAGATGCGGCGCTTCAGCACAAGGAAGCGGAAATCATGCAGGTCTGACCTGACCGGCTCCATACCGAGCGCGATATCGAATGAACCAAATCGAACAAACCATTCGCCGGGGCAAGCAAGAGGGAAGATTTCCCCGGCACGTGGCCCTGATTATGGATGGCAATGGCCGCTGGGCGAAGAAGCGGATGCTGCCCCGCACCGCGGGTCATCGCCAAGGCGTTGAGGCGCTGCGCCGGACAATACGGGCGGCGGGAGACCTCGGTATCGAATATCTCACGATTTTTTCCTTCAGCTCGGAAAACTGGGTCCGGCCCAGGGATGAAGTGAATGATCTGCTCGACATCCTTCGCCGCTTCATACGCCAAGACGTCGCTGAGCTTCATGCCGCAGGCGTCTGCATTAAAGTGATCGGCGAGCGCGGCGATTTGGAACCAGACATTATTTCACTTCTCGAGGAGAGCGAAAATCTGACACGCCATAATTCCGGGATGAGGCTGGTTGTCGCGTTCAATTATGGCAGCAGGCAAGAGATTGCACGCGCCGCACGCGCTCTCGCTGAAGCCTGTGTGGGCGGGTACCTGGATCCCTCGGAGATTTCACCTGACGTTTTTGCCACCTATTTGGATACCAGGGACATACCGGACCCGGATCTTCTCATCCGCACTAGCGGAGAGGAACGACTTTCGAATTTTCTCTTGTGGCAGAGCGCTTATACGGAGTTCGTCTTTGTCGACGAGCACTGGCCGGATTTCAATCGGGAATCCCTTGAGCGTGCGATCGAACGCTATATGTCTCGCGACCGGCGCTTCGGCGGCGTAAGGGTGCAGGCCTTGTAACGGGATGGTGAATGTATCGCCCAGCTCTGCGGAGCCGGCCAAATGGCGGGATTTGGGCCTGCGAGTAGCATCCGCGGTCGTTCTCATACCGATCATTCTTTGGGTGAACTGGCTCGGTTCTGTTTGGTACGCCGTCCTTGTCGGCTTGATGGCAGGGTTCATGGCAGTCGAATGGGTGAAGCTCATACACGCTGGCAGGCCGGTTCAACTGGCCGTTTATCTGGCCGCTGCCGTTGCTTCAACGGCGCTGCCCTGGATGGCGGGACCATCTGTCGCGCTCATCGTTATCCTGGTGCTTTGGGTCGGCAGCGTTGTGCAGAGGCAGATCGCAGGCAAGCCTCACAGTTTCTGGTCCATCGTCGGCGTTCCCTACATTGGCCTGTCCGCCTTAGTGCTGATGATCCTCCGCGGCGATCCGCAGTTTGGCGCGATTGCGGTTTATTGGCTGTTATTCGTTGTTTGGGGCGCTGATACCCTGGCATATTTTGCCGGGCGACTTATCGGTGGTCCGAAACTGCTTCCCAGCATCTCGCCGAAAAAAACCTGGGCAGGACTGATCGGTGCTGTTGTTGGCGGGATCCTCTGCAGTGCTCTGTTCGCCAGGGTTGCTGGACTGGACACGCTGCTTTGGTTCTGCAGCATCGGGGCAATTCTTGCGATTGTCGAACAGGCTGGAGATTTTTTCGAATCGGCTCTGAAACGCAGCGCGGGGGTCAAGGACTCTAGCGCCCTGATTCCGGGCCATGGTGGCATGCTCGACCGTGTCGATGGACTTGTTGCCGCTGCCGCAGTAGCGGCTTTGATAGGATGCGTTCGGGCCGGGATTTCTGCGGCAGGCAAGGGTATTTTGCTCTGGTAGGGACTTCGGCGCGGTCGCTGTCGAGGGCAGGTCCGAACTAAATTAATCGCCAATCTATGCGAATACCTTTATCAAGGGCCGCATGGCGCGATGAGGAGAAATAAATGCTTGAATTTGTTTTTGATCAAACCGCGACATTCGCCTTCCATACGCTCGCTTTCTTGTTTGTTCTCACGATCATTGTGTTTGTGCACGAATTTGGCCACTTCATCGTGGCGCGCTGGAACGGAGTTAAGGTCCAATCCTTTGCGGTCGGCTTCGGCAAAGAAATATATGGTATGACCGACCGGTACGGCACGCGCTGGAAGCTGGGCTGGCTTCCCCTTGGCGGATACGTAAAATTCGAAGGTGATGCCAACGCGGCAAGCTTGCCAAAGGCCTCATCATTGGAGGACAAGAAGAGATCCCCCGGGAATTTCTACAGCAAGAGCGTCGGCCAGAGAGCCGCCGTCGTCGTCGCTGGCCCTTTGGCCAACTTCATCTTGGCCGTTTGTATCTTCGCGCTTTGCTTCGCGATTGTCGGCATCCCCTCGACTGAACCTCGGGTGGAAACTGTGCAGCCAGGCAGTCCAGCAGAACACGCCGGGATTAAGAGCGGGGACCTGATCCGCCGCATCGATGGCACGGCAATCGGCTCTTTTGACGACATACAGCGCATCGTCATGCCCCGAGCCGGAGAGACGCTGGTCGTCGAGGTTGAGCGGAATGGCCAGCCGCAGCATTTCACCATAGTGCCTGAATCACGCGAAGTTTCTGACGGTTTTGGCGGCAAGATCAAAATTGGCCTCATGGGAGTTTCGCGCGCCCGGAGTGCCACGCAGAACTATGAACGCAAGAACCCGGTTCAAGCCCTGGGGCTCGGTGTTGAGGAAACCTGGAGAATCATTTCCGGATCGATGTATTTCATCAAGCGTGTGATCACCGGAGCGGAAAGTGCCAGCCAGCTCGGCGGCCCGCTGGCGATAGCCCAGATCTCAGGCAAGGCAGCGCAGCTTGGATTCTATGAACTTATGCGAATCGCTGCTATGCTGTCTGTCAGCATTGGCCTCATCAATCTTTTCCCCGTCCCCATGCTGGATGGGGGGCACCTGATGTACTACGCCATTGAGGTTGTCCGCGGCAGGCCCCTAGGTGCAAATGCCCAGGAATGGGGGTTCAGGGTAGGTTTTGCTCTGGTTTTAGCGTTGATGTTTTTTGCAACCTGGAACGATCTGGCGCGCGTTTTTGCCACACTGTTCGAGCGCGGCTAACACGACGAAAGAATTACCTAATTCTTGGTTTGCAATGGGCTGCAAACACAGTTAAAGGAGTCTGGGCAGGCGGATTGAGCGTTAGTTTGGGTCGGCGTCATTGGCGGGGAATGGCTGCTTAATGCGATATCGGCTCCTTTTCATCGGGATGGTAACCTTCGTCATGGCTGTGATGGCTCCGGCCATTATGCCCATGGGATCGTCGGGCTTCGCCCTTGCGCAGACGATCAGCAACATCGTCGTCGAAGGCAATCAGCGCGTCGAGACCGAGACGATCTTGTCTTACACGCAGATCTCGCGAGGAGACCCAATCTCCGAGGAAGCGATGGACGACGCTGTCAAGGCGCTGTTCCAGACCGGCTTGTTTGCCGATGTCGATCTCAACGCGCAGGGCTCGACCATCGTAATCAGGGTCGAGGAAAACCCGCTCATCAACCGGGTGAATTTCGAAGGCAACAGCGAGATCAAGGACGATAATCTGCTCAAAGAGGTTGAGCTGCGCGAACGTATGCTATTCACCCGCGCAAAGGTGCAGAACGACGTCCAGCGCATCGTCGCCCTTTACCGGCGTTCCGGTCATTTCTCGGCCCGCGTGGAACCCAAGATCATTCGGCTCCCCCAGAACCGAGTCGATTTGGTGTTCGAGATCAATGAAGGCGATGCGACGAGAATTGAAAGAATTAGTTTCATCGGCAATGACGCCTTTAGCGATGCTCAGCTGCGCCGGTCCATTTCCACTGCCGAAACGCGCTGGTGGAAATTCTTTGCCACCACCGACAATTACGATCCGGATCGGCTGGAATTCGATAAGGAGCTTCTGCGGCGCTATTATCTGAAGAACGGCCATGCCGATTTCCAGGTGGTTTCTGCAACCGCCGAACTTGCCCCGGACGGGGAAAGCTTTTTCATCACTTTCATGGTCGACGAAGGTCCGGAGTACCGGGTTGGCGCCGTTTCGGTGAATACCGGTACGACGACCCTTGACCCGCATTCGTTCAACACGCTGGTAAGAACCGGCAG
>DATFOT010000105.1:0-5182 GCA_035265265.1 Aestuariivirgaceae bacterium
ACCAGATGGTCCGACCAGAACTGTGAATTGGCCATCGGGGATTTCCAGATCGATGCCGCGGAGCGCATCGACCCCGCCGTAGCGTTTTTGCAATCCGCTGATGCTGACGTTAGCCATCGGAGAATCCGTTTCCCTTCATCCGCGCACCGCACCCATTGTCAGTCCGCGCACGAGATGGCGCTGAACAAGAATGCCAAGAGCAATCGAAGGTGCAAGCGAGACGATCGCAAGGGCGCTTGCTTCGCCGTAGAGCGCTCCCTGGAAGCCGATGAATGCGCGAAATACCGTCGGGAGAGTGAAGGCATCACGGCTCGTCAGCACCAGTGCGAAAAAAAATTCTGTCCAACAGGCGATGAAGGCAAACACCGCTGCTGCAACGATGCCGGGAGCGGCGAGCGGCATAGCCACGCGCCAAAAAGCCTGCCAGCGCGTGCAGCCGTCGACCAAGGCGGCGTCTTCCATGGAGCGGGGCAATTGGCGGAAATAAGCATACATCATCCACACTGATACCGGCAGAGTGAAGACAGTATAGGCGATGATCAGCCCCACATGCGTGTCGTGAAGCCCCGCGTTCCGATAGATAAGGAAGACCGGCAGGATTATTGCAACAGGGGGGAGGAAGCGCTGCGAGAGCACCCAGAAGGAGAGATGTTTTCCGCCGGTGTTGAAGCGGGCGAGGCTGTAAGCCATGAACGTACCGAGGAGGGCAGAAAGCACGGTTGCGGAAAGAGAGATGATGAGGCTGTTGGTGAGGCCCTTCAGACCGCGATAAGCAAAGAGTGACACCGTGTAGTGGATGAATGTCGGTTCGCTGGGGAACCACACGGGTGGCACTGCGAGATAGTCGTTGCTCGGCTTTATGGAGGTGATCAGAACCCAATAGAGCGGCGCCAAGACAAAAAGCAGGTAAAATCCGAGGAATACGAAGCGCCCGAATGCAGGCCGGCGTCTTAGCCGCTTGCGTGCAGGCTGGACGGTGGCGGTCATCAAGACTGCTCCACCTTCAAGAGGCGCCGCACCAGAACGGTGACAACGAGAGCGGTGAGAATAAGGAAAATCCAGCTGCCGGCGGTAGCGTTGGATAAATGAAACTGAGTGAAGCCGAGCGTGTAGAGATAATAAGACGCCGTGTAGGTTTTTGTGCCGGGACCCCCGCCGGTCATGATGAAGATGGTGTCGAAAAGCTTAATGGTGTCGAGCAGCCTCAGAGTGACCGCCAGCAGCATCATGGGCCCGAGATGCGGGACAGTGATTGCCCAGAAGGACCGCCAGGCACCAACGCCGTCAAGTTCGGCTGCCTCATAGAGATTCTGCGGAATTGCCGTTAGTCCGGCGAGGAGGATGACAAACATAAAGGGCGTCCATTGCCAGACGTCGGCAGTAATGATGGCGAAATAGAGCCATGGACTCTCTGTCAGCCAGCTTATCTTCACATCAGTTCCGAGAAGCTGGCTCAGGATATAATTGGTTGGGCCAAATGGGCGCTGGAGGAGGAGTGCCCACGCCTGACCCACAATGACCGGACTGATGAAGAGCGGCACGATCAGGATCGACATAACGACACCGCGGCCGCGGAAATGCTTCACCATCGCCAGTGCGAGCACCAAACCGAGCAGGAATTCGATAATGACATTGGCAGCGGCAAAGAATGCCGTCAGCACAATTGACGAGCGGGCGACGGGATCGAAGACGACCTGACGAAAGTTCTTCCAGCCGACATAGGCGTGGCCGGGAATCTGGAAATCATAATTGATAAAAGAGACGACGAGTGAAAAAATCAGCGGATAGATCGACAGTGCCAGAATGAGAACAACCGCCGGGGCGACGAGGAGCCATTTGAAGCGTCTGTCGGCCCATTCGGAGAATACGCTTAGCTTGGGGGCAGCACCGGTTACTGGGATTTTGCGGGTGATTGCAACGTTGGCCATTCGCCTTATGCCGCCTGGGCCAGTGTTGTTGCGTCACGCGCGGGCTCGACCCATGGGTCTCCTTTTCTGAGAAGCATCATGGCCGGATCAAATCCAGCCATGACGCATGTTGAGAAAATAAGTTTCATTATCGCTTCCGCAAAGGCCGGCCTGCGGTGGTGCCCTAATCCAGCTTCACGGCCATGCCGAGTTTTTCCACGGTGTTGGCTGCCGTTGCACCCGGCAGCTTGAGAAACTCCTGATAATAACCCTTCTGCGAATCTTTGCCGAGTCGGTCGGTCGTCTGGTCCCATTCCGCGGCGGCAGTTTCTAATGATGCCTTGGGATCGGCGCCGGCCCACACCGCCGTGCACATGCGGTCAACGCTTAGGAAATAATCCTGGGCACCGGGCATGATTGGGTCAAGCAGCCCGACGTTAGCGGAGTTGTTGAGATTGCGCAGGTAATCCTTCGCCGTGGGAAAGAGCTGTCCATAAAGTTCCGACTTAAAGTGCGACAGCCGATAGGGATCGCGCAGCGCATAGGGCAGCATGACACGGGCAAGCGATACTGGCGGAGAGGTTGCCCATTGCATGAAGAGATAGGCAGCTTCCAAGTTGGGCGAGTCCGCGGCAAGCGCCTTATTGTAACCCGTGGCGTGCTCTGGATTGCCCGGCACCACGGCATAGCCCACCTTGTCGGCAATCGTCGATTGCGGAACGAAGTTGATTGCTTTGTCGCTTTGCGAATAGCCCGCCGTCATGCGCCCTGTCGGCGGCCAGGAATAGATCATCGCGACCTTGCCTTGGAGCCATGCCGCCCAGAGCGACACGGCATCGAGCTCGCTGTTGCCGGGGATGGACGCAGCATTGGCAGCGAGCATGTTCTGCAAGGTCCTAATACCGGCATCGGAGGAGAGCTGTGCCTTCATATCGGCATCGAAGAACTCACCGCCATTGGCGCGGAACTGCTGGAGGAAGTCGAACTGGTTGCCCGGGCTGCCGGCCTTGCGGAAGTGACCGGCGCCGTAGACGTTGGGCGCCATCTGGTCGGTGATGAACTGGGCAACTTGGGCGTAATCTTCCCAGGTCTTTGGCACTTCCAGCGCCTTGTTGAACTTGGCCTGGTAGGCTTCCTTCATCTTGGAATCTTCGAAAATATCGCGGCGATAATAGAGAGCGAAAATATCGCCGTCGTCGAAGAAGCCCCAGACCTTGCCCTTATACGTCGGCAGAGCCTTGTAAAGCGGGTGATAGTCGTCGAGATCCGCCGTGTTCATGTATTTGGCGATGTAGTCGTCGAGCGGGGCGATCACGCCACCATCGGCAAGAGAAGGCGTCCAGGCCGGAGAAATATCCAGGATGTCGTAAGCTCCCGAGGCCGCAATATGTTCGGCTACAGGTTTCGAGTACTGATCAGGATTGGTCAGTTCCACGACGTTCGACTTGATGCCGGTGAGCTGCTCCCAAAGAGGACCCGAGAAATTCCTTGGATCAAGCGCCTGGAGGCCGACCTCATAGGTCATGTTGAGCGTAAGGCCGGAAAACTGCTTGGCCGCTTGTGTGGCGCGATAGGCCGAGCCGTCGGTTGGACCTTCGGTCGAGGCCTTCACGGCGAGAGCCTGGGCTTGGCCGAGCGGTGTTGCGGGATCGGCGAGATCAACCGCCGCTTGAGCCAGCAGCGTGCGGGTGAAGGCGGGCAAAATGCCGCCGCCGATCGCCAGCATCCCGGTGAGCTGGCCGAATTTCTTGATGAACTCGCGGCGCGTCGGTTCGCCCCGCAACCAAGCGTCGACCTCAGCGGCAAGGCCTGCTTGAAAATCACGTTTTTGACGGTCATTCATGATGCTATTTCCTCCCTGGTTTTCTTGTACGGGCACTTACGGGTAATTTCCGATTTCGGTCGTCGTCAGCATGCCGAAACGCAAATCCGGACTCGCTGCAACAGGTTTCGCGCGGGCCGTCGATGACCCGCATAATATCTGCAGGGAGGTTTCCGGCAAGCCACGAATAAGAGCTGTTCACCGGCAGAGCTGGCGCGGAGGTTGCAGTAGAGCAAGGTCCCATTGCCTCGCTTGCTACTGGCCAATGGCATGCGCATATTCCAGAAGACACGGCAACCCTAGAGGCAGATCAATTGACGGCTCGACGTTCAGGCAGCGCCGATCTTCCGCTCCATGGCGGACAAGTGCCGCGCTGGCTCGGCGAGCGAATGACGCGATTGGGCGCTGTTATCGCGGAAGCAATCGTCCATCATTACGGGCGCGACGAGTTGCTGCGCCGACTGGCCCATCCGTTTTGGTTCCAATCATTCGGCTCGGTCATGGGGATGGACTGGCATTCCTCGGGCATCACCACCAGTGTGATCGGCGCGCTGAAACGCGGGCTCAAGCCGCTGGAGAAGGAGCTCGGGCTCCATGTCTGCGGCGGGCGCGGCAGGCATTCGCGACAGACACCACAGGAGCTTACTCGGATTGCGGAGCGCATCGGTCTCGACGGGCCAGCCCTGGTAAAGGCGAGCCGCCTCGTCGCCAAGGTCGACAGCGCGGCTGTGCAGGACGGCTTCCAGCTTTATCTCCATGGCTTCATCTTGGCCGACGATGGCCAGTGGGTGGTGGTCCAGCAAGGGATGAAGGGCGAGGACAGGCTGGCGCGGCGCTATCACTGGCTGTCGGAGGGTCTGAAGAGTTTCGTCGACGAGCCGCACGCGGCCATCGAAGGTGCTGGGCAGGGCGTGATCGTTAATCTCACCGACCGCCGCGCAAACGATTCGCGACGGGGACAGCTCAATCTAATTTCGTCACTTGGCCCCGATCGTATTTTGCGGGAGTTCTCCTCCTTAACGAACCGATCCGACATGGGAGCGCAGGGCTGGTTGCCGCATCTGGTGATGCCGGATCATCATGAAATTCGTGCGAAGGACGTGATGGCGCGACGGCTGCACGGAGCGCTCTGGGCAGCGGCCGATCGCGGCCCTGAAGATTTTACCGAGCTGCTGCTTACACCCGGCCTTGGGGCGCGCACGGTGCTGGCGCTGGCCATGGTGGCCGAAGTTGTGCATGGCGCTCCTTACCGTTTCAGCGATCCCGCGCGGTTTGCTTTTGCGCATGGAGGCAAGGACAGGCATCCGTTTCCCGTGCCGCTTCGGGTTTATGACAAAACAATCGACGTGCTGAAATCAGCGGTGCTCAAGGCAAAACTCGGACGCGCGGAGGAGCTTGCCGCAATTCAGCGGTTAGATTCACAGGCACGAAAGCTCGAGCACCATGCTGAAGG
>DATFOT010000106.1:0-5369 GCA_035265265.1 Aestuariivirgaceae bacterium
CCTCTGGCTCCGCACAAGACTTCGTGGAGCTCGGGCCATGTTGCGGTCGGTGATTATTGGCTGCCCCTGTCACCGGGCGGGCGGGTGGCGGGAGCCCTGTTCAAGACGCTGCGGCCGGCCACGCGGGTACTCTATCACAACACGCCGGAAACCCTTCGCCGCGCGGCACGCGTGCTCATCGGCTAGAACAGTCACCTATGCAGGCAGCGCATGCCATGAGCCGATGGCGCATGCTATACCGGCACGATGTTCAAACGCCCCATCATTTCCATCAGCGCTGCGAGCTATTGGAAACGGCCGGTTCTGGCGCTCATGCTGATGGCTGTCGCCAATCAGTTCGGCTTTGCCACCTGGAACGCGCTTCACACCAACTTCGCGATCGAGGTCGTGGGGTTCGGCGGCCAGGAAATGGGCACGCTCCACACGTTGCGTGAGATTCCGGGCTTCCTTTCCTTTGCCGCGGTTTTCTTCCTGCTGATCATGCGCGAACAGTCGCTCGGCCTGCTGTCGCTGCTGACCGTGGGTTTTGGTGTCGCGCTAACCGGCTTCTTCCCCTCCGCTCTCGGTTTCTACACGACGACGATGATCAAGTCGCTCGGCTTCCATTATTATGAGACGGTGAACCAGTCCCTGTCGCTGCAATGGTTCGAGAAATCCCAGGCCTCCGCCGGCATCGGCAAGGTGGTTTCGGCGGCATCATTCGCGACCATTGCCGCCTATGGCGTCATCTTCTTCACATGGAAATGGCTGGCGCTGGATTATAAATTCGTCTTTCTCGCCGGCGGGCTGCTGGCAATCGCCATCGCGCTTTTCACCTATTTTTGGTTCCCCTATTTCCGGGAGGAGGTGCCGCAGCGCCGCGAGCTGGTCCTGCGCCGGCGCTATTGGCTTTATTATGCGATCACCTTCATGGGCGGCGCCCGCCGGCAGATTTTCCTCATCTTTGCCGTTCTTCTCATGGTGCAGAAATTCGATTATGGCGTCAGCGAAATTACCCTGCTGATGCTGGCGAATGCCGTTATCAACACGGTGATTGCCCCGAAGCTCGGCTCGTTGATCGGCAAATGGGGCGACCGCAACACGATGCTCGTGGAAAACATCGGCCTGATCGTGATCTTCCTGCTCTATGCGCTCGTCTCCAGCCCCTGGATCGCCGCTGGTCTTTATGTTCTCGACAATGCATTCTTCTTTCTCGCGATTGCCCACCGTACCTATTTCCAGAAGATAGCCGATCCGGCCGACATCGCCCCTACCGCCGGTGTGGCCTTTTCCATCAACCATATTGCCGCCGTCACGATTCCCATCCCGCTTGGACTGCTCTGGGACGTGAACCCGGCGGTCGTGTTCATCATCGGATCGGCCATGGCGGGAGTGGCTCTGATCCTTTCCTTCTTGGTTCCCCGCGACCCTGAGCCGGGTCGTGAAGTTGAATGGGAGCCGCGCCGCCGGCTTGCACCGGCGGAATAGCCGAGGGACGTTGCCGATGCCAGAACACGCATTGATACGCTCGAGCGATCCCCTGCTTCAGCCTTTCCAGCTGAAGCACCTCACCTTGCGCAACCGGATCATGTCAACCGCGCACGAGCCCAATTATCACGAAGACGGCATGCCGAAGGACCGCTACCGTCTTTATCACGTCGAAAAGGCCAAGGGCGGCATCGCTCTCACCATGACCGCGGGCTCGGCGGTTGTCGGGCGCGACTCCGCTCCGGTCTTCGGCAACCTCCTCGCCTATAAGGACGAGATCGTCGGCTGGCTGCGCCTCTTGAGCGAGGAGTGCCATGAGCATGGTGCCGCCGTGATGATCCAGCTCACTCATCTTGGCCGCCGTACCAATTGGAACAAGGCGGACTGGCTGCCCGTGCTGGCGCCTTCGCCGGTGCGGGAGCCCGCTCACCGGGCCTTTCCCAAGGAAATGGAAGATTGGGACATCGAGCGCATCATTGCCGATTATGCCGGTGCTGCTCAGCGCATGCAGGCTGCCGGGCTCGATGGCATCGAGTTCGAATGCTACGGCCATCTCATGGATCAGTTCTGGTCGCCGGCCACCAATGCGCGGAAGGACGACTACGGCGGCTCCCTGGACAATCGGCTTCGCTTTTCGCTGAGGGTGCTCGAGGCGGTCCGCCAGGCGGTCGGGCCGGATTTCATCGTCGGTTGCCGCCTTGTGGCCGACGAGGCTTGGGAAAAGGGCCTCACCAAGGAAGAAGGCCTGGAGATCTGCAAGCGGCTGATCGCGACCGGCCTTGTCGATTTTCTCAACGTCATCCGGGGCCACATCGAGCATGACGCGCCGCTCTCGCGCATCATGCCGGTGACCGGAATGGCATCGGCACCCCATCTCGACTTCGCCGGCGAGGTGCGCGCCGCCACCAAATTTCCGGTTTTCCACGCCGCCCGCATCAATGATGTCGCCACCGCACGACATGCGATCGCCGAGGGCAAGCTCGACATGGTCGGGATGACGCGGGCGCACATCACCGATCCTCACATCGCCCTGAAGATCGCGGAAGGCCGCGAGGACGACATTCGGCCCTGCGTCGGCGCGACCTACTGCATCGACCGGATCTATGAGGGTCACGAGGCTCTTTGCATCCACAATGCCGCCACCGGCCGGGAAGCGACGATGCCTCACGCGATCGTGCCGGCCAAGCAGGCGAAACATTCGATCGTCATCGTCGGCGCCGGGCCTGCCGGACTCGAGGCGGCAAAAATCTGCGCCGAACGCGGGCACAAGGTCTGCCTCTTCGAGGCGGCAAGTCAGCCCGGCGGGCAAATCCGGCTGGCAGTTCAGGTGAAGCGCCGAAAGGAGATGATCGGCATCGTGGACTGGCGGGTCGGCCGGTGCGAACGCCTCAAGGTGGACATGCGGCTCAACACCTATGCCGAAGCCTCGGATGTGCTGGCCCTCGAGCCCGATATCGTGGTGATCGCAACCGGCGGCTTGCCTTCGAAACAGGCGGTCGAGCATGGCGCCGAGCTTGCGGTGACGAGCTGGGATATTCTGTCGGGCGAAGTGAAACCGGCCGAAGACGTGCTCCTGTTCGACGATAATGGCGCACATCCGGGCCTCGCCGCAGCCGAATTCATTGCCGAAAGCGGTGCCAACCTGGAAATCGTCAGCCCGGAGCGATATTTCTCCCCCGAGATCGGCTTGAATGTCGTGCCCTATATGAAGGTTTTCGAAGCCCATCGCGTCAGGATCACCACCATGACTCGTGTGCGCGCGCTGCGCCGCGAGGGCAACAAGCTGGCAGCGACCCTGTGGAGCCCCTATGCCGAGCACGATACCGGCGAACGCCTCGTCGATCAGGTGATCGTGGAAAACGCCACCTTGCCGGCAGCCGAGCTTTATTTCGATCTCAAGCCGCGCTCATCCAACGCCGGCAGGCTCGACTATGATGCCCTTCTCGCCGGTGAACCCCAGCCTGACACGGGCATCGGCTTCCGTCTCTACAGAATTGGCGATGCGGTCGCCTCTCGCAACATTCATGCTGCCATTTACGACGCGCTACGTCTCTGCAAGGATTTTTAAGCGCACCTCATCGTCATTCCGGGGAAGACCCGCTCAACTCGTCATGGCCGGACCTCCCAATCCGTCATTCGCGGGCTTGACCCGCGAATCTTCTGAGGGAGATGGCCGTGTCAAGCACGGCCATGACGATCTTCATTCCACCAGCCCCCGCAAGTTTCGGGTGGCTGTGCTCAATGTCATTGCCTAGCCATGCTGCATGATCTCATCCATCCGAAGATCCATGGGCCCTGCCGAATGGGCCATGGTGGGAGCGCTGAGCCTCATTTGGGGCAGCTCATATCTGTTCAATGCCATCGCGCTGCGGGGGTTCGCACCGCTCACGCTTGTCGCACTGCGGCTCAGCCTCGGCGCAATCGCGCTTTGGCTGATCGCTGGTGCGATGAGATATCCCTTCCCGCGCGATCCCCGCCTCTGGCTGCGCTTTCTCGCCATGGGCATCCTCAACAACGCCATTCCTTTCACGCTCATCGTCTGGAGCCAGCAGCATATCGCTGCGGGACTGGCCTCCGTCCTCAACGCCACGACGCCTCTGTTCACCGTGCTGGTGGCCCACGCTTTCCTGCATGACGAGAAATTGAGCTATGGCCGCCTGGCCGGCGTGACGGTGGGCATGGCGGGCGTGGCAGTGATGGTCGGCAGCGATGCTCTCGCAGGCCTGGATCTAACGGTCGGGGCTCAGCTCGCCGCCCTCGCCGCTTCCCTGTCCTATGCGTTTGCCGGCGTCTTCGGCCGCCGCTTTTCGGCCACTTCGCCGATGACGACCGCGGCAGGCCAGGTGACCGTCTCCGGTTTCCTCCTCATGCCCTTGGCGCTTGCCATCGAAACACCATGGCTGTCCCCGCCTCCTCCCCCGGAAGCCTGGGCAGCCGTGGCGGGTCTTGCCGTTTTGTGCACGGCCTTTGCTTATATCCTGTACTTCACCGTGCTTCGCCGCGCCGGCGCCACCAATATTCTGCTCGTGACATTTCTCATTCCGCCGAGCGCGATTGCTCTCGGTATCTTGTTCCTCGGAGAGCATCTCTCATTGGCCGAGCTCATAGGCCTGCTTGCCATCGGCTTGGGGCTGGCCATGATCGACGGCAGGCTCTTGCGGCCTCAGTCCTGATGATGCTGGGGCCGGGTGAACAATTGCAGAAGCCGGTCGTGCGGAAGCGCGACGGCAGTGACGCCGTTCGCTCCCGTCATGCTCTCATTGGCAATCATCGAATCCAGAACGGCCTCTTCCACGCATTGCGCCACCGCCTCGAACAGGGGGTCGAGGTCGGTATTGGCGATGAAGCTGGCGTTTCGCATGGCGGCATCTGCGAACGCCGGCGCATTGGCAACGGAAAAAGCCAGAAAGATATCTCCCGAGCTGTTGTGGCCGTAGGCACCGGTACGAGCGAGACCGATTGGAACGCGCTTTGCCAGTCGCCTGAGCTGATGCGGCATGAGAGGCGCGTCGGTGGCGATCACGGCTATGATCGAGCCTGCGCCCTTGCTTCTGATCTCGCCTCCGCTGATGGCCTTGCCTGCGGCGATGCCCAATATGTTCAGCTCGCGCCTGAGCCCGAAGTTCGCCTGGACGAATGCCCCGACGACACAGTCGAGGCCATCCTCCCTGACAACTCGCGAGGCGCTCCCCGAGCCGCCTTTGAAGTCGTAGCACAGCATGCCGGTGCCGCCGCCGACGCTCCCGAGCTCGATGGCTCCGCCGGCGGCAGAATCGAGTGCAGCGAACACATGCTCGCTTTTGACGTGAAAGCCATTGATGTCGTTCAGTTCGCCGTCAAAGGTTTCCGCCGCAACCGGCAGGCCCCAGTTCTGTTCGAAGCCTATGTCGTGTTTTACCATC
>DATFOT010000107.1:0-5985 GCA_035265265.1 Aestuariivirgaceae bacterium
AAAGCCCCAATGGTGATTGGGGCTCTCCCGCAACCGCACGTCCTTTGCAGGGGAGTATGCGGCTAAACTAAGGGCTCTTGGAATGCCATGGTCACGTCGAGCTGCATCACCAACCCGATGAATATCGAACCTAAAAGCCAAACGTCAGAACGGCCTCGGCGCTGAGGATACCATCTGGATCGAGTGAGTGCTCATGGTCCTCATCATCAATAAGATCAATGTCGCTAAGATGCAGGTATCGGACACGTCCACCAATGGCCACGTTTTCAGTGATAATGACATCAACGCCCGCGAACGCTTGCGCCGCAAATACGGTGTCGGAATCATCGAGGCTGAAGTCGAGGTCGGATATGCTGGCGTCGGCGTTCACATGTGCTGCGCCAATACCTCCACCAATGTAAGGCCGGAATATATCACCCAGCGGGACCCCGACGATCACGTTGACCATGCCGGTAAGAATTTACGGATCGCCATGGGATGCATCCAGCTCGTCGTTCCAATCCTCCCCGAACTTCCAGCCGCCGTGCAGTGACACATACCAATTGGCTTGGGCCTCCTCGACTATAGGCTCGACCGGCATATCTGCCGCCATGACCGGAGATACCGAAACCAGAGCTGCGAACGCTGCACCCGCCAATAGTTTTTTCCATCCTGGCGATCGGACCTCTAAGATTGCTCGGGATGCCGAAGCCGAACTGGCGAGTGCCTACAAGAACTCGAGAATTAAAGACTAACTTTCGGCACGAACCGTCCCGTTTGCCGCATGTAGTTTCTGTATTCATCCCCAAACCGCGAAACCAGGTTTTCTTCCTCTCGTCTGCAACGGATTGTTAGAAGTCCAAAGGTCGCTGCACCGGTCAGCAGAATAAACCAGTTTGCTGCGGTAATTCCATTGGCGACCATAAGAAGCCCAAAAGAGGAGTAAAACGGATGTCGGACCCAGGCGTAAGGACCATGCGTTACCAAAGTGTGCACCTGTCGCGTGACAACCGTATCCGTCAAATTGTTGCCGAGAGTTCGAAGCGTCCAGATAAAAAGGACGGTAGAGATGAGACCTAGGCCTACCCCAACCCAGCGGATCCAAGGGGCGAGCGCGAGTGCGGACCAGGCCATCGACGACGGCTGGATGATATAGGCGGTGAGTCCAACGATCGTTGCAAGTCCCATTGGTCTCAAGGTGAGCAAGATTAACCATCCCTCCTCCCGACGATTAAGTCTCTCACCCGGGCGATGGGCCTTGAGGCGGTGGTAAAGAGTGACCGGCACGATGAGCAGCAGACTAAGAAACAGTATCAGACGGAAGAGGTTGTCGTTATCCATCAACTAACTCAGCAGCTTCAGCTGGATGTGCTGCGACTTGTAGCAGATTAGAGTGGCGAAATTTACTTCCCGACGCAAATCAGCCAACCGAGTCCACCGTTTGCGACTGCTCGAGCCGGTGGGAAGCCTCGCGCGTCCCCATCACAGTGCGAGATCCGTCACTTCCCAGGATCTACACTTGGCGCCTGGCGGTGTTTTTGAGCCAAGCGGTTATTAGCCCGCGCATATTTGGTTTGGCTTAAAGTTTTAAGTGGGTGTGGGGTGTGCTATAAATTGCACCACGAATGTCAGTGAGGAATACTCCGCCATGGTAGAGTGGGAAATTCATGGAATGGAGTTAGGATATTGCAATTGCGCTTACGGATGCCCGTGTCAGTTCAATGCACTTCCAACTCATGGTCACTGCCGCGCCATCGCTTTCGCACGGATTGATCACGGCTTTTTTGGAAATACCAAACTGGACAATTTGAACATGGCTTTTGCGGCCATCTGGCCGCGTGCTGTGCATCAAGGCGGAGGCACCTACCAACCAATTCTCGACGAGCGCGCCGATAACGAACAGCGCACGGCACTTCTCAGTATTCTGACCGGGAAGGAAACCGACGACATGGCCACGGCTTTTGCAGTCTATTCGGCCATGTGTGACACTATTCATGAGCCGATTGTAACAACCATCGACATGACGCTCGACATGGAGGCCCGTACCGCAAACTGTCAGGCAAAAGGCGCTGCCGTTGTGCGCGCGGAGCCAATTCGTAATCCAGTCACAGGCGCTGAACTCCGTGCTGGAATCCTTCTGCCCAACGGTTTTGAGTACACCCGCAACGAAGTTGGCCGTGGCTGGGGGAGGTCTACCGGTCCGGTGAGCATGGAGCTTGAAGATACATATGCTTCATGGTTCGAGTTGCACTTGAGCCGGCATGGTGTCATCCGATAGTTCTCTATTGAGCAAATCTCAGATGAGGTTGCTACGCTGATTTATTGTGGAAGCTAAGTGCTTGCTCGCTTCCGGGGAGACTTTAGCGGCTGATCTTCGTTAAAATGTGGAGGACCCCAGTAACCAAACTCCAGCGGCAATGAACGCTATTCCAGCCACTCGCGAAAGTATGTTGCCCAATGGAATGACCTTCTCAGCTAGAACAAAGATGGCAATCCCAGCGATCCACACTACGTTCATGATTCCGCCAACGAATAGCAGCGCCATTAGCGCCCAGCAGCAACCGATGCAGTACAGTCCGTGATGAAATCCGATGCGCAGCGAGCCGAGCGGCTGGCGCCGAAACCCGCCGTGACGTTGAATGAACATCAGCGGCGCCTGGCAATGATTGAGACAAATGTCCTTCAGCGGCATCCATTGGAACACCCCAGCAGCGACCAACACGATTCCACCCACAATAGCACTCTTGCTCGCCATCATTGGGGTAAGCAAGCTCGCTCGTTCCAGCATCCATTGCCCAGTCGTGGCAACGAGAGAAAAGGCGGTCCACGCGAGCAAATAACCGGCAACAAAATATGCTGTCCCTGCCAGGGGCTTGCCCTTCTTTTCGGCTTCGCGGCCGACACGGGCGTAGATCAAGATCATCGGAGCGGCTGACGGAACCATCATTCCGAACATCATGATGGTCCACATCACGAACATGAGCGCAAACTCTATGACGCTCCACGGCTGCAGCGCCGGAATCATCGCCGCCCCGAACGGATTGGCGACCATGCGCATACCGGGCATTTCCATACCGCCCATGCGCATGACA
Organism: Aestuariivirgaceae bacterium; assembly: GCA_035265265.1. Taxonomy (GTDB): domain Bacteria; phylum Pseudomonadota; class Alphaproteobacteria; order Rhizobiales; family Aestuariivirgaceae; genus DATBLQ01. Next base: position 3,072 of record DATFOT010000107.1, read on the forward strand.
TCCATAAGCCAGAGGACGTAGCCCCACGCGAGCACAATCAACAAAATAAGTGCCCCGGCAACGATCACTCGATCGCGCCGCAAAACCGCTTCGAGGATGGGTTTGGCCATCTCTTAGTTTATTATGCCACTCGGATTTTGGTAAGCAGGTGCCGGCGATCACTTTGTTTTTGGCCAGCAATGATATTGTAACTGGACCGGGGTGATCTCAAATCCTGCTGGAAGACCCTTCGGGTAACCTTGTCGAACTTTTTCAGCCCAAAGGTGCCTAGTCCTTTGCTTGGTAATCAGCTCAATATTCAATTAGTACAATCGAAGGCAGTCTAATTTATTTATCTAGATAGTGCTTCTCCAAAAACTCCGACCTGAAGTTCTGCGGCGGAGTGTCATAGTTCGGCCGGCCATCCGGGGTGAAATCCATCAGATTCCAGTAGGGCCACACGGTATCGACGTGATTGGCCATCGTTTCCGTTCCCCAGAAGTGAAAGATCGTCCCATTCCGCTTCGTGAAGACGTGCATCACGGGCAATTGCATGTCGTCGTTCTCCTCCTGGCACTTGTAGTCCGCTTGATAGGGAGATTTCGATCCGGATACGAGCGCGATCTGCGACCAACCGCGCTCTTTGCCCCAGGCATTGATCCGCTCGGGGGGCGCCTTGGCAATCGCTGCGAAGGCGGCGTCTCGTGTCACCGAATACCAGGCTCGATCAAACCCATCGACAAGCGATGTACACGAAGGACAGGGCTTGTCCCAGTTCGGTCCGAACATAAAAGAATAAAGCAGCAGCGTATTTTTCTCGCCGAACAGCGCGGAGAATTTAATGCTTCTCCCGACCTTCCCGTCGTTGGCCCATTGAAAAACATAGTCCTCCTTCAGCTCCCCTCCCAGAGGAAGCTCGCGCCGCCTTGCCGCGACGGATTTCACCTTTTCGATGAGTTCCTGTTCATCCCTTAGAAGGGCGTCACGCGCGTTACGATATTCTGTGCTCTCGTTTGGGTATCGTCGTTCACTCATGTTCGCCTCCCATTATGGCGGCTGCGCCATTTCAGACGCCTGCAGATCAGCCTGGCCCCGTCTTAGACAAAGCTCCGAGGTTCGAGGACTGATCCCACCTGACGGTGTGAAAAGCTTAGTGTCCGTATTACACTGAGACCATGATCGAAACAAAGAAGGTCCCGAAAAACCTATTTGACCTTGCCAAAGCCCTCGGTCGTTGGGAGAGCGAGGGCGGGTCTACTCAACTGCAGGACTCTGAGCTCGGACAAGAGATCGCGCCTCAAGCAGCTGAAGAGCGAATTCTCCGGTGTCTGGGCGCTGCGGTTATCCTCCAGTGGAATGATCTCCCTACCGATATTCAACGAATATTATTCGAAGACGCCGCATCAATGAGCGACCCTGAGCGACGATTTCGTTTGAAGCAGCAGATGGCTCGATTTCTTCACGAGCATAAGGATGACGCAGAGTGAGTTGCTGTGGGTTTGGAAGCTGGAAATAACAAAATGCCTGGTTTGAGAGAAAGAGGTCTGAAATTGTCCCTAAGCATACATGGTTTGCCTCCAGGGAAGAGAATGGGGCGGCCGGAGTGCCGCCCCTTGATCCAGTTTCAGCTAACTCGCAGCGACCGGAAACCTGCGCGAAGGTCGTCCACAATCGCCCCCGGCTGCTCCCACGCGGCGAAGTGAGCGCCTTCTGGGTGCCGTTGATAATAGATCAGTTTGGGGTAGGCCTTTTCGACCCAACTCCGCGGAGCCGGAAATATTTCATCCGGGAATGCACTCACGACCGTGGGGACGGCAACGCCTTTCGGCTCAAAGAAGGGGAGCTTATTCTCCCAATAGAGACGCGCTGAAGAAACACCCGTGTTCGTAAGCCAGTAGAACGAGATGTTATCGAGAATGTCATCCCGCGTGAGGCCCTCCGACTGGCCGTCGAAGACACGTGCGATCAGCTTATAGCTCCAGATGTCGTGGTCGAGGATCCAGGCCGCTAGGCCAACAGGTGAATCCGCAATACCGTACAGCGTCTGCGGACGATGACCCATCTCCTGCGCATAGCCGAGGCCGTGCTTGTAGAACCACGAGACGCGATCGAACGCCTGCCTCTCCTCTGCCGAGAGGTCGAGGGACGGAGGCGCTCCTGCAAAGGCTGCTGCATTAACGTCTGGCGGAATGGCAGCCGCCATGTTCGTATGGATGCCGAGCAATCCCGGAGGCGCGGCGGCTCCCATCAGGTCGACGATCATCGCGCCCCAATCTCCACCCTGGGCAACGTATTTTTCGTATCCGAGACGGTTCATCAGCACGGGCCAGGCGCGCGCAATGCGCTCAGGACCCCAGCCCGTGGTGCTTGGCTTTCCAGAAAACCCGTAACCCGGCATCGAAGGTATCACCAGGTGGAATGCGTCCGACGCGCTCCCGCCGTGTGATGTTGGGTCGGTCAGCGGCTCAATGATTTTCAGCTGCTCGATGACCGAGCCTGGCCACCCATGCGTGACGATGAGCGGCAGTGCATCCTCGTGTTTGGAACGAACGTGGATAAAATGAATGTCCAGTTCATCGATCTCAGTGATGAAATTCGGCAGTGCGTTCAGCCTGGCCTGGCACTTGCGCCAGTCGTACTCCGTTGCCCAATAGCGCGCGAGCTTCTGAATCGTCTGAAGCTGCACGCCTTGGGTGGTATCTGTCGTTGTCTCACGCTCAGGCCAGCGAGTTGCCGCCACGCGCCGGCGAAGTTCGTCAATCTGGTCCTGCGGGAAGTTGACGGTGAAGGGACGAATCGAGTCGCTGCCCGTTGTAGCTGCGTGCAACGTTCCAGGGAGCATACTAACTGCTCCGGCAGCGACCGTAGCGGCCAGTAGTTCGCGACGTGTTGGCGATAGTGATGTTCTAGACATGGTATCCTCCTTGATAAAAAA
>DATFOT010000108.1:0-2679 GCA_035265265.1 Aestuariivirgaceae bacterium
GCCGGCTGAATTCACCCAATGATGTCGTGGTGAAATCCGATGGCAGCATCTGGTTCACCGATCCGAGCTACGGCATCCTGTCGGACTATGAAGGCTACAAGTCCGACATGGAGCAGGACGGCTGTTTTGTGTATCGCGTCGATCCGGCCTCGGGCGGCATCCGTGTCGTTGCCGATGATTTCATCAAGCCCAACGGCCTGGCTTTTTCGCCCGATGAAACGATCCTCTATATCGCTGATTCGGGTTTTTCCCACGATCCGGATGCGCCTCACCATATCCGCGCCTTCAACGTCGCCGAGGATGGCTCCCTGACCAAGGGCGTTGTGTTCAGCGATGTGAGCCCCGGCGTTCCCGACGGCATCCGCACCGACATGGAAGGCAATGTCTGGACGAGCTGCAAGGATGGTGTGATTTGCATCGATCCATCTGGCGCCAGCCTCGGCAAGATTCGCGTGCCTCAGGTCGTGTCGAATATCACCTTCGGCGGGCCGCGCCGAAATCGCCTGTTCATCACCGCCACCAAATCTCTCTACGCCGTCTATGTCGCAACCACCGGAGCGCAGATCCCATGACAGAAGCCAAAGCCGCCAGGAAACGCGTCGGCCTCATCGGTGCCGGCCTCATGGGTCATGGCATCGGCCGCAACATTCTCAAGAACGGCTATCCGCTGACGGTTCTCGTTCACCGCAATCGCAAGCCCGTCGAGGACCTGATCACCGGCGGCGCGCGTGAAGCCAAGACGCCGCGTGCAATCGCTGAGGCTTCCGATGTCGTCTTCATCTGCGTTACCGGGTCGCCCGAGGTTGAGCAGGTCGTCTATGCCGCCGATGGCTTGCTGGCGGGCGCCCGGCCCGGTCTCGTCATTGCCGATTGTTCCACGGCCGAGCCAGGCTCGACAGTGAAGATTGCCTCAGATGTCGCAGCCAAGGGCGCAGTGTTCGTTGATACGCCCATGACCCGCACGCCGCGCGAGGCGGAGGCCGGCAAGCTCGCCCTGATGACCGGGGGTGATGAGAAGGCGCTGGCCGAGATCCGTCCGATCCTCTCCTGCTTTGCCGATACGATCATTCATGCTGGTGATGTGGGCGCCGCCCACACGCTCAAGCTCGTCAATAATTTTCTCGCTCTCGGGACCGCCGCGGTTGTCGCCGAAGGCATGAACGCCGCCGCCAAGGCAGGCGTCGACTTGCAGGCGCTCCGCGATATCGTCGTCTCCGGCGGTGCCAATTCGGTGATGTTCGAGCGCCTGATCAAAGTCGCGCTTGCCGACGATGATTCCGCCGCGCAATTCGCCATAGCCAATGCCAGGAAGGATCTGCGCTACTATACCAACATGGCCGAGAAACTGCCCGTCGTCTCCTTTATCGGCGAAGCGATTCACCAGACTTATATTCTTGCCGAGGCCAGGGGCTACGGCCAGCGCTTCGTTCCCCGCCTCATCGACCTCTTAGGCGAGCTCAACGGCGTGAAGGTCAGGAAGAAGTAGGAGGAGGTCAGGATAGGGTCGGGCCCCTCCTTCACCCCCGTCCGATGAACGGCATGCCGGTCGCCATGACTGTGAGGAACTGCACATTGGCCTCGAGCGGCAGCGATGCCATATAGAGCACCCCGTCGGCAACATGCTGCACGTTGATCGTCGGTTCCGGCTTGCGCGATCCGTCTGCCTGCGGCACGCCGTCCTTCATCTTCGCCGTCATGTCGGTTGCCGCATTGCCGATGTCTATCTGGCCGCAGGCGATATTGTGGCCCCGCCCGTCGAGCGAGGCGGATTTGGTGAGCCCGGTAATGGCGTGCTTCGTCGCTGTATAAGGTGCCGACAGTGGCCGCGGCGCATGCGCCGATATCGATCCGTTGTTGATGATGCGGCCGCCTTGCGGCGTTTGCGCCTTCATAATTCTGAACGCATGTTGCGTGCAGTAGAACGCCCCGCTGAGATTGGTGGCGACGATCGCCTGCCATTGCTCCACCGTGATCTCCTCGATCGGCACCGCCGGCGTGAAGGTACCTGCATTGTTGAACAGGAGGTCAACCCTGCCGAAACTCTTTCGCGCCGTTTCGAATAGCTCCTCGACCGATTTGGGGTCCGTCACATCTGTCGTCACGGCAATCGCCCGCCCGCCCGCCGCTTCCGCTTCCCCGACGGCACTATCGAGCGCTTCGCGGCGGCGGCCCGCCAGCACGACCGTGTAATTCGCCCGTGCCAACGTAAGTGCGACCGCCCTCCCGATCCCGCTTCCGGCTCCGGTTACGATTGCAATTTTCATGGCTCGATGTGTCCTTCCCGCCATATCTTGAATCTTTGCGCAGCGTTAACGTCAACTAAGGTGAATTTACGGTGTCACTGATTCGCGGTGGCAACCCATTTCCTATTCCGGTATGTAGCGGCGGCGGCGCCTTAACTGGATCTTAACCTGAATGAGCGGGACAAACTTCCGAACGATCTCCGTCGCGGTTTTCGCTGCGTCCTTTACTGCCGGCTGCAGTTTGACGCCTGATTATTTTCGCCCCGAGGTTCCCGTTCCCCAAACCTATACCGCGAAATCCGCCACGGTCGAGCCGACGCTCGACCCGGAATGGTGGCGCCTATTCCGCAATCGCACGCTCACCCGCCTCGTAACCGAGGCAAATGTCGACAATACCGATATTGGCGCTGCCGTGGCGCGCGTCCGCCAGGCCAGG
>DATFOT010000109.1:0-4330 GCA_035265265.1 Aestuariivirgaceae bacterium
CCTCCTTCACGGAGCAGGGTGAAGAATGGTTACTCTCTAATAGGAATATTGTCAAGAGGAAAGTTTCCCCCCCCATTTCCTCGTCATGCGCGGACTTGATCCGCGCATCTGCTGCCGGCACCGAATAGACTATAACCGCTCAGGCATGCATTGACTTCGGTCGTGTCGCCATCTCGGGGCTGGGCTGCAGCATGCTGACACGATTGCCTTCCGTGTCGAAGAACGACACATAGTGCCCGACACCGGGGATTTCCATCGGATCCCCCAGAACCTTGCCGCCCGCCTTCGCCACCTTGCCCATGGCTTCCCTGATGTCGTCCACGGCAATGACCACCGAGGGATATTGCGCCGGCATGTCGTCGGTTTTGGAATAGAAGCCGCCATTGATGGCACCCGGCTTTTTGGGGCCGCTCTCGTCGGTCTCGGTGGTGGTGGCGAGGACGTAATTGCCCATCTCAGGGCCAAGCTCCGTGGTCTGCCAGCCGAACGCCTGCGAGTAGAAACCGGCCATGCGCTTGCGATCTTCGGCGGGCATTTCGAAATGTACGACTGGATTGCTCTTCATGTTCTTCTCCTTCTGCTGACGATCGGTTCGAAATTATCATACCGACTAGTAGGTATGGATATCAACGGCTCTCCATGCCGTCAACCGGAAATTACCGCTGGATCAACCGCGGTGGGTAAGGGTTGATCAAAGCGGCGGAGCGCCTGTCCCTGGCCGCGCCACGAAAGGCGGAAATCATGGCATGGTCTTTTTCTCTGGGTCGGATTGCCGGCACCGATGTGCGCGTGCATGTCACCTTTCTTCTTCTCGTTGCCTGGTACGGCATTGCTGCCGGCCTGCGCGGCGGCCAAGGCGAGGCGATCGAGGCGGTCCTGTTCATCCTGGCTGTGTTTGCCTGCGTGCTCGCCCATGAGTTCGGCCACGTTTTCGCTGCGAGGCGCTATGGCATCGATACCCGCGACATAACCCTTCTGCCGATCGGCGGCGTCGCCAACATCCAGCGCATGCCCGATAGGCCCGGCCAGGAATTCGTGATCGCCATCGCCGGTCCTCTGGTCAATGTCGCCATCGCCCTCGTTCTGATCGGGTTGTTCCGGGTGACATTCACGCCCGACCGCATCGCCGACATCGAGCAGGGCCGTTTCGATTTCGTCACGCGGCTCGTCTCCGTCAATATTGCGCTCTTCCTCTTCAACCTGCTGCCGGCTTTCCCGATGGACGGTGGTCGCATCTTGCGGGCACTCCTCGCCATGCGTCTCGGCCGTGTCCAGGCCACCCGCATCGCCGCAATTGTCGGCCAGACGATTGCCTTCGGCCTCGCCCTCATCGGGCTGCTCTACAGTCCGCTTTTGGTTCTAATCGCCATCTTCGTTTTCATCGCGGCGAGCGGCGAAAGGCAGATCGTCGAGATGGGCGAAGCCACGCGCGATGTTCCCATGCTCGATGCGACCATCACCGCCTTTGAGACGCTCGACACCCGCGCAACGGTTGCAGAAGCGGTTCGCGCTCTTCTCGCCACCCCGCAGACGGAATTTCCCGTCGTCGACGGGTCCGGCCACCTGCGCGGCGTGCTCACCCGTGACGGCATCATCCGGGCACTCTCGGCGACCGGCCCCGAAACCCCCGTCATCGATGTCATGGAACGCGATGTTCCGGTCGTCAACCGTCGCGCGCCTCTTTCCCAGGCAATTGAAAAGCTGCAGTCCGGCAACTTCAAACTCGTCGGCGTCGTCGATGATAACGGACGCGTCGTCGGCATCCTCACCATGGAGAATCTGGCCGAATTCATGCTCGTCAGGCGGGCGACCGAATCTCATGCTCGCGACAATCCTCCCCCTCGCCGGGTGGCCTGAAACCTCTCGTCGCTACCCGCCCATGAGCTTGAGTAGTGTGTCGAGCCTGTCTGCCTCCTCGGCCGGTTTGTCCCACCTTATGCGGTGGATGCGCGGAAACCGCATCGCGATTCCCGACTTGTGCCGGCTCGACGGCTGGATGGCGTCGAACGCCACCTCGAACACCATGGCCGGTTTGACCGCGCGCACCGGCCCGAAGCGCTCGATCGTGTTGTTGCGAATCCAGCGGTCGAGCGTCAACAGCTCCTCGTCGGTGAACCCGGAATAGGCCTTGCCCACGGGCACGAGCTCAGGCTTGCCGTCCGCCTCCCGCCATGCGCCGAACGTGTAATCCGAATAATAGGACGACCGCTTGCCAGAGCCGCGTTGCGCATACATCAGCACGCAGTCTGCGGTCAGCGGGGCCCGCTTCCACTTGTACCAATGGCCCTTCGGCCTGCCGGCGAGATAGGGGCTAGCGAGCCGTTTGAGCATCAATCCCTCGATACCGTTCTCGCGCGTGCCGGTCCACAGCTTCTCAAGCGCCTCGAAGCTTTCGATGGCAACGATCTCGCTTACATCCGCCGCCGGCGGTCGCGTCCGCAAAAACCAGTCCTCGAGCCGCTGCCGGCGCTCCTTGAAGCTCAAAGGTCTGATATCCTCCCCGCCGTCGAACAAGAGATCATAGAGCCGCACATGTGCCGGATACTGCTCGATCATCTTTTCCGTTACGCTCTTGCGGTTGAGCCGCTGCTGCAGATCGTTGAAAGGCCTTACCTCTCCTTGCCTGACGATCAGCAATTCTCCGTCGAGCACGCCGTGCCGGCCATGGAAAGCCTCCGCCACGTCGGGAAACCCGCCGCTGATGTCATCGCCGGCGCGTGAGAAAATCTTCACCTGATCCCGCACGGATACGACCTGTACCCTGATGCCGTCCCACTTCCACTCCGCCACGAAATCTTGAGGCGACAGCGAGGGCCAGTCCTCATCCTCGATGGGATGCGCCAGCATCACCGGCCTGAACACCGGCCGCTGGCCGAGATCGGGTCTGGGCCCGCGACCTTCGAGCCACTGGAACAGATCGGTATAGGGCGGGGCGAGCGCGTGCCACACCTCCTCGATCTCTTCGACCGCAACCCCCATGCCTTCAGCGAGCGCAAGCTTTGCCAGCCGCGCCGACACGCCTACCCGCAACGCCCCGCCGAGGAATTTCAGGAGCGCCCATCGGCCGTTCGCATCCAGCCTGTCAAGCAGCGCGGCGACAACGCGCGGCAGCTCGCGCGTCGACGTCCGCTTCAGGGTCTCGACCACCTCTGATAATCTCGGCGCCTGGCCTTTGTCGGGCGGGCTGCGCCACAGGAGCGCCACCGTCTCCGCGGTATCTCCGACATAGTCGCGCGACAGCCCATAGAGCACCGGATCGACATGCGGGGCCAGAATCTCCTGAAGCACCCGACGCATCGGAAATGTCATCGGCAGGCCGTCGGTCAGCGCGGCCAGCGCGAATCCCCTGTCCGGATCGGGCGTGGTTCGGAAATAATTTGCCAGCAGCCTGATTTTGCCATTGCGCTGCGTCGTGGTGACGAGCCGGTCCAGCACATCGGCGAACCGGTCCATCAATCGTCCTCGTCCTCGAAGCCGACAAGCGCGAGTGCCCGCGCTTTCAGGCCCATGACGCCCAGCTGATGCACCAGCGCATCCTCCCGGCCATGCGTCACCCACACTTCCTCCGCTCCCGTCTCGCGGATCGTGTCGAGAAGTTCCGGCCAGTCGGCATGATCGGAGATGACGAGCGGCAGCTCTGCGCCCCGTTGCCGTGCTCTGTTGCGCACCCGCATCCAGCCCGAGGCGAACGAAGTGAGCGCATCGCCGAACCGCCGCGCCCAGCGCTCTGCGATGGCTGAGGGCGGGCACAGCACCAGCGCGCCCTGGTAGCTGGTCCCCTTCTGCTCGCTCACCGCGCGCAGATCGCCGAGATTGACCCCGAGCCGCTCATAGAGCGCGCACAGGCCGACGAGTGCCCCGTGCAGGTAGATCGGCGCGTCATAGCCTGCCTTGCGCAGCATCACTATGATCCGCTGGCATTTGCCCAAGCCATAGACCCCGAGCAGGTGCGTGCGATCCGGATTGGCGGCAAGTGAGCCGAGCAGCCGCGCCACCTCCCGATCGGGTGGTTCATGACAGAACACCGGCAGGCCGAAGGTCGCTTCCGTGATGAAAAGATTGCAGCGCACCGTCTCGAAGGGAAGGCAGGTGGGATCGGCGGTCCGTTTGTAATCTCCTGACACCACCGCGCAGCTTCCCTTGTGCTCGATCACGATCTGCGCCGAACCGAGGATATGGCCCGCCGGCACGAAGCGCACTTCGGTATCCCCGACTGCCAGCTTTTTGCCGAGCGGCGCTTCGCTGATGAGCCCGGCCGCTTCCGCGCCGAACCGCAGGCGCATGATCTCGCCCGTCTCGCGCGTTGCCAGCACATGGCCGTGACCCGGCC
>DATFOT010000110.1:0-9577 GCA_035265265.1 Aestuariivirgaceae bacterium
CTTCTCCCACAAAGGGGAGAAGGAAAACGCATCTCGCCAACCTTCTCCCTCGGGGGGAGAAGGAAAGGGGACGGTCATGCGCGGACTTGATCCGCGCACCGCCGCCGGCATGAGATGGGGAAATCAGCCTGCCGATTTCGCGTCCGGTGTCTCGCCGCCCGATGTCTCCTGCGTCCGGTTCCTGCGCTCGGCCATAAACTGGTCGAACTCGGTCTTGTCGCGGGCTTGGCGCAGGCGCTCGAGAAATTCGGTAAATTCCTTCTGCTCCTCCTCGAGCCGGCGCAGCGCGTCGGCACGATATTCATCAAAGGCGTGATTGCCGGTCGTAGACGGCATGCGGAACGATCGCTGCCATCCGCATGCATGGCGTTTAGCCTGCCCTGCGAAATCCTTGCCGGTATGTCTCCAAAATCCCATTCTTCCGCTCCATATCAGATAGATCAGAACTCCGAGGCCAAGGGGCCAAAAGATGATGAAACTTGCGATCATCACCGCGATCCAGGCCGGCTTGCCGTAATCGTCCAGCTTTGCTGCAATCTGCATGCGCGCTCTCAAGTAAATGTTAATGGTATTAACATATATGAAGAGGCGCCCGTGGAGTGTCAAGTCAGCGGCGGGGCGGGCGGCAAAATATTTTGCGGCCATGAGTTCAGGTGACGCCGATGCCGCGAAGATAGAGACGCACCTCCGCCTCCAGCAGATCTTCGGCGGGCATCGGAATCAGATGGCGGCCCTGATCGCCGCGGGCAAAGAGCGAGGCGATACCATGCGCCATCGACCAGATGTGCAGACTCATCATCAGCTCGGGCGGCCGACGCTCCTTGGGAAGAATGGCGCAAATCGACTCGCTCGCGGCTCGCAGCACGTCAAACGCCCGCCGTCCGGCGTCGTCGAGCCCAGGATAAGAGGCGCGCGGCAGAGCGCTTTCGAACATCGCTGCATAGTAAGCAGGCTCCAAGCGCGCGAAGGCGAGATAGGCGCGACCAAGACGGATGAAAGCAGCCTGGGGGTCGGGCTTGCCTGCGTCCCATGCGCGCTCCAGCTCGATTGCGAATTTCATGAAGCCGCGGGCCGCCACCTCGGCCATCAGAGCGTCGCGATCGCGGAAGTGGCGGTAGGGCGCAGCGGGACTGACACCAGCGGCGCGAGCCGCTTCGGCGAAAGTGAAACCGGAGGGACCTTTGTCGGCGATCAGATCGATTGCCGCCTGCATCAGGGCTTCGCGCAGATTGCCATGATGGTAGCCGCGCCGCTGAAAATCCCAGGACATGAAACCGGGTTATGGCATGAGTCCAGGCGCTTGAACATGAGCCTGGACTCTCTCGACCTCAGGCGGCGGCACCAGGCTTGGTTTCGGCCAGGAGCTTTTCGGCAAAGGCGCGTTTTTCCTTGGCCGACATTTTCTTCACTTCATTGTTGAGCACGCGTTCATTGATAGACTGGTTCCAGTAATCAAGCACGCCAAAACCCAGCAGCGAGGCCTTGCCGACAAATTGACGCAAGACTTCGTTGGTCGGACCCATCACCCAGCCGGCCTTGCCGTCACGCAAATAGCGCTCGATCTCGAGCGGGCGCGGCTTGTAGCCGGTGCCGCCGCAGGCGTGGAGCATCTTATCGGTCACGTGGGTCACATTCTTGGCAGCGGCAAATTTCACCTGCCACATCCAGGAGAGGAACTGGGCACGCGGAAGCGCCTTCAGATCGGAATGGATCGACCAGTCGCAGTTGCCGGTCACGCTGTCCATGGCCTGGGCCATCATGAAGTTGAAGGCACGGCAAGAATTGGTGTCGATGATCGCCTCGCCGACATAATCCTGGATGGTGGGATAGTCGGCAACCCTAAGCCCGACGTCCTTGTGAGTTTTGCTGGTCGTGTGGCGCTTGGCGATATCGATGAGCGCCATGGATATGCCGTTCCAGCAGGCGGAGGAACACAGGAGGAAGAAGGGGTCGACGCATTCGTCGTTCGAGGAGGCTCCATCGCCGACAGGTCCGACGAGGCGGTCCTTGGGAAGCGTCGAGTCGACTTCGATCGGACCCGACTGGTTGCCGCGGAGGCCAAGACCATCCCAGCTCGAGGGATCGGCCTTCACCTCATCGCCCAAGACGAGGAAACAGGAGAGATCGGAGTAATTGCCGTTGAAGCCAGGGGATGTCGTTTGAACAATATACCAGTCGGCGAAACCGCCCGAAGTGGTCCATGAGGCCTTTTTGCGCACCTTCCAACCGTCTGGCGTTTCATCGGCGCCGGACGAGATCGGATACCAGAAATGCGATCCGGTTTCGGGATCGGAATAAGAGAGCGTGCCGACAAGGCAGTCCTTGTCGATCCGCCGCATGATGTCCTGAATGGGCTTCGAGTCGTGATGACGGAACAGCGCCGCGGCGACGGCGCCGAGATGCATGGTGTAGCACATGGCGGTAGAGGGGCAGCCATAACGGGCGATGGTTTCCACCGCCATGGCAGCGCTGACATGATTCTCGCCCATGCCGCCTAAGGACTTGGGCACGAGGAGGCCCAGAAATCCGTGTTTGGCGAGGAGCTGGAAATTCTTGCGGGGATAGAGGAGCTTCTTGTCGCTTTCCACCGCATTGGCGCGCATTTCCTGCTCGCATAGCGAGATCAGGGTTTCCTGCAGCTTCTTTTGATGGTCGCTGAGGACCCATTGCGGATCCCATTCGAAACCCAGGCCCCAGAATTCATCCTTGCCCCATTTCTTCTGCGACATCGCTTATGCTCCTCTAGGCCCGACCCGCTTGCGCATACCAATCAGAGGCCGTATTTGGCCAATCGCAAACCAATTTGTCAAAACATTCTACCACCTCCCACCGGACTCGCGGCTTGAAGATTCTGACGAATAATGAATTGAGGTCGTATTTCCTGGGCTGGCAGTGCCGGATCAGGCAAATCAGCGCCCGAGACTATGGCGGGGCGCCCCTGCCGGCCATGCGGCCGCGCCTGCTTTCCCGCTCCGGTGAGGAACTCATGCCGGCGATGACGCTGCTCATCGTGCCGGTTTCGCCCGAGGCGAGCACGGACTATCTCAGGTTTCAGCTGCAGCGCACCAATGACCATGCCTTGGCCCGTGAGGCAGGTGTCAGATATCTGGCGGCGGATTATTTCCAGGAGCCGGAGCTGTTTACCGACGAGATGACCGCGCTGTTTCAGCCCGCTTCGCAGATCGCCAGGAGAATTCTGAAGCTCAGCGACTGTCTTCTGGATTTCGAGCAATATGGCCAGCGGTTCACGATGTTCTGCCGGGCCCGGACAGTGGCGAGAAAGGAAGCCGCCCATCAGGCAACGCTTTGGCACAATCGGATCTTCAACCCGAATGTGCCGAATGATGCCGTGGTTTTAGGGTTCAAGCCTGATTGGAAAAACGTGCACGCCGTGCCGATGCCGCCGTAGAGAGAGATGGCCGGATCAAGTCCGGCCATGACGGCTTACCCTGCCGCGTCATGCGCCGACTTGACCTGCGCATCTCTTTGCCGATTGCACAGACGACGGGCGAGGTTCAAATTCAGCGACGGGCTGGGCGGCAAGGAGGTTCGTCATGACGATCTATATTTCACAGGGCCGCTACACGCGCGAGGCCATTCAGGGCATGGTCAACAATCCGGAGGACAGGACCGAGGCCGTCAGGGCATTGTGCGAGTCCGCCGGCGCGAGACTCATTGCTCATTACATCACCTTGGGCGAGTATGATTTCCTGGCGATCATCGAAGCAGACGGTCCGGTTACCGATACGATGGCAGCACTCTTTGCCGTCGCGGCCACCGGCGGCGTCACGGATATGAAAACCACGATCGCCGTGAGTTCGCGCGATGCGAAGCCGGCGATGCAAAAAGCACAGTCGGTGATGAAAGGCTTCAGGCCGGCAGGCCAGCGGAGCTAAAGCAGCTTTCAGACTTTGCGGTAGGCGCGATTGAGATCCACCATCGGATGGTTGGGACTCATCTGAAACTTGATCAGAAGCTCGCGCGCCAGCATATCGCGATCTTGCTGATTGTCCGGCAGCTTGAGATTTTTCGGAATGCGCACCCAGCCATTGACGTTGCGGTCGAAAATGGCGGGAAGACCGTCTTCATAGCCCATGTGGACATCTTCGAGCCAGTTGAGGTCATCCCAGCCCATGAATTCCATATATTTCGCCAGAAACGGGGTGATGCGAGAATAGTCGGGCAGAAGATTGACGTCGTACCGGTAGCCGATGTGCTGGCCGATTTCCTTCTCACGCGTGGAAGCGAGCCCGGCCTTGTCGGTGATGAACTGGTTGACGTCCTTGATCTCGGAGCCTTTGTAACTCGTTCCGGCCATCGCGTCGGCCCTCCCCTTCAGTATTTATGATAGTCGTCGATGCCGACGGTGTAGTTGGTGCCCGCCAGGGGAACCTTGCACATGGCCGAGGCTTCCATGGTGAGCGCGGCAAGATCCTCAGGCTCGAGTGAGTGGATGTTGGTTTTCCCGCAGGCGCGCGCGAGAAGCTGCGCTTCCATGGTCAGAGTGTGAAGAAAATTATAGACGCGTTCGGCAGCCTTGTCGGGATCGAGGCGCTGACGCAGAACCGGATCCTGCGTGGTGATGCCGACCGGGCAGCGGCCGGTATGGCAGTGATAGCAATAACCCGCTTCCACACCGATCTCGGCTGGGTAGTCGGTAATACCGGGAAGGTGCTTGTTGCAGTTAAGCGCCATGAGAATGGAATGGCCTAGCGCAATCGCATCGGCGCCGAGCGCCAGCGCCTTGGCGATATCGCCGCCGTTGCGAATGCCGCCCGCGTAAACCAGCGAGATTTGATCCTTCTTGCCCAGTTCGTCGATGGCGCGCCTGGCTTCACGGATCGCGGCAATGCCCGGAATGCCGGTATCCTCGGTCGCGACATGAGGGCCGGCACCGGTGCCGCCCTCCATGCCGTCGATATAGATCGAGTCGGGATCGCATTTTACGGCCATGCGGACATCGTCATAGACCCGGGCGGCGCCGAGCTTGAGCTGAATGGGTATCTCCCAATTGGTCGCCTCCCTGATCTCCTGGATCTTCAGCGCAAGATCATCCGGTCCAAGCCAATCGGGGTGCCGGGCCGGCGAGCGCTGGTCGATGCCGGCCGGCAATGAGCGCATTTCGGCCACTTGATCGGTGACCTTCTGGCCCATGAGATGGCCGCCGAGGCCGACCTTGCAGCCCTGGCCGATGAAGAACTCGCAGGCATCGGCAAGGCGCAGATGATGAGGATTGAAGCCGTAGCGCGACTGGATGCACTGATAGAACCATTTTTCGGAATAGCGCCGCTCATCGGGTATCATGCCGCCTTCGCCGGAACAGGTAGCCGAGCCCGCCATGGTGGCGCCGCGGGCAAGAGCAATCTTCGCCTCATAGGACAGAGCGCCGAAGCTCATTCCCGTGACATAGATCGGGATGTCGAGAACCATGGGGCGCTTGGCCCGCGGGCCGATGACGGTGCGCGTGTCGCATTTCTCCCGGTAGCCCTCGATGACGAAGCGGGTAAGCGTGCCGGGCAGAAAGGTCAGATCGTCCCAGTGGGGGATCCTCTTGAACAGGGAAAATCCCCGCATGCGGTAACGGCCAAGCTCCGATTTGATGTGGATGTCGTTCATCACCTCGGGCGTGAAGATGCGCGAGCTGCCGAGCAAGTACTTGCTGCTCTCCGCCGGGGTCGCGGTGAGGGCTGCGATACCGGTCGAGGTGCGCGTGACGGGAGAGCCGTTCTGCTTGCGAACCACCGGCTGCTTCACGCGTATCGTCGAGACGCTCTTTCTGCGCGCCAGCACAACGCGGGTCGGTCTCCTGGGAGGCGTTCTTGCCATGAATTCACCCTTTGAATGCCATGCCTAAAGCACAAGCTTCTTTTCGCCCGGCTCGAGATTGTCGTAATTCCAAAGCTGCTTGCCGGCGACGATCTTGCGGAAGTGGCCGAGACCCTCAGGGACAAGCATTTCATACATGCGCAATTTGCGCGCCAGCCATTGGCGGTCGAGCTCCGTCATCTCCGCCCAGACGGCGTCCACCCCCAAGCTGCGGGGCTCGCCGCCGATATAGATCGTGCCGTCATACATGCTGTCGCCGAGATTCTTGCCGGCGTTGCCGCAAATGACCATGCGGCCACGCTGCATCATGAAACCGGAGAAGGAGCCGGTATCGCCGCCGACGATGATCGTGCCGCCCTTCTGATCGATGCCGGTGCGCGAGCCGACCGATCCCTTGCAGATGAGATCGCCGCCGCGCAATGCGGCCCCGAATTGCGACCCGGCGTTCTTCTCGATGACGATGGTACCCGCCATCATGTTCTCGCCGCAGGCCCAGCCGACGCGCCCCTTGATGCGCACATTCGGCCCGTCGAGAAGGCCGCAGGCGAAATAGCCGCAGCTGCCCTCAATATAAAGATTGAGGCGGTTGAGTATGCCGACGGCAAGGGAATGTTTCGAGCCGGGATTTTTCAGCACGATGGTGCCGTAACCCCGCTTCATGAGCTCGCGAAGCTCTTTGTTGATTTGGCGGCTGTCGAGGCCTTCCGCGTCGATCTCGGCGCGCTTGTTGAAGTCGACGTCGAGTGCGTCGGGATAGCCGAAGCCGACCTTCTCCTCAGCGATATCGAAGAAGCGCTGCTGGGTGCGCCCGCGCAGCCCTTCGGTATGCATGCCCATCTCATGAGAGAGATGGTCCTTCGGGGTGGTGGTTACGCCCGCCATACGCGAACCTCCTCATCATAAGGGTCCCAGGTATCGATTTCATGCGGGACCACGGCACGGATCGCCACTTCCTCAGACGCCAGCGCAACGAGATTGTCGCTTTCATAGAGCACCATCGGCTTTGCGGCCATCGTGTCCTTTGCCATTCCGAGCGAATCCTTGGTGGCAATAAGATAGGTGAAGACGCCGTCGATCTCGCGGATCGATTGCTTGAGAGATTCTTCCAACGTGGCACCGTGCTCGAGATTATATGCGGTATAGACGGCCAGCAATTCACTGTCGCAGTTCGACATGAAGCGATGGCCGCGGCGCTCGAACTCCCGTCGCATCTGCCAATAATTGGTCAGCTGGCCGTTGTGCACGACCGCGATGTCGTTATAGGGGTAGGCCCAGTAGGGATGGGCCGAGCGGATATCGACATCGGATTCAGTCGCCATGCGGGTATGGCCGATGCCATGGGTGCCCTGGAACGTGCCGAGCTTATACTGCGAAGAGACAAGAGCGGCATCGCCAAGATCCTTGATGAGCTCGAGCGCATTGCCCATGGAAAGGATCTCCGTGCCTGCGACATCCTCGACATAGTCGGCGAGCTTCTTCATCTCGCCATCATATTGGATGCGATAACGGAAGGCGTATTCGGTTACCTCGTCCCGGTCGATCACGGTGACGCCGAGCTGCTGCAACCGGTCCTCGACCTTCGCGCGGCGGCGCTTGATCTCGTCGTGAATGTCGAAGCCCTTCTTGGTGTCTTCCTGCTCGGCGACCTTGAAGCGCATGACGAATTCGTTGCGGCCCGGCGAGCCGTAGATCGCATAGCCGGTGGAATCAGGGCCGCGGTGCCGCAGGGACTGCAGCATCGACGTCATCTCGGCGCCGATGCTGCCGATACCGTCGCGGTGAATCAGTCCTGCTATGCCACACATGATCGATCTCCTTCTTTACGGCAGGCAATCCATATACATCTTGATGTCCCACTCCGTTGAGGTGTGGAGGAAGCGCTCCCATTCGTCGCGCTTATATTCGTCATAGAGCCGATGCATCTCGCCAGGCAGCGCGGATTTGATGATCTCGTCGTTGCGCAGCGCTTCGAGCGCATCGCCCAAAGTCATGGGCAGTTTCCTGACCTGCTTGCCGGCTTCCATGGCAGCGTAGATGTTGCGTTCCTCGGGCTTGCCCGGATCGATCTTGTTGCGGATGCCGTCATCGGCCGCCTTGAGAATGCCGGCAGCCATGAGATAGGGGTTCACCATCGAATCCACGGCGCGATATTCGAAGCGGCCGGGCGCGGACAGGCGCAAGCCGGTGGTGCGGTTCTGGAAGCCCCAGTCGGCGAATACCGGCGCCCAGAAGCCGGTGTCCCAGAGACGGCGGTAGGAATTCACGGTCGAGCAGCCGATGGCGGTCAGAGCGGAAAGATGCTTGACGATGCCGCCGATGGTGTAGAGGCCGATCTTGCCCGGCATCTGCACGTCGCTGCCCTCCGGCATGAAGGTGTTTTTGCCGCCGCGGCGGTAGGTGTAATTGTATTCGAGGCCGGGCAGGTTCTTCGGATCGTTGCCGAGCGGCTTGAACTCGTCGGTGCCCTCCGCCCACAGCGAGATATTGTGATGGCAGCCGTTCGCCGACACGCCCATGAACGGCTTGCACATGAAACAGGCGATGATGTTGAACTCACGCGCCACCTGGGCGCAGATCTGGCGATAGGTCGACAGGCGGTCGGCCGTTCGCAATGCGTCGTCATAGTTGAAATTGAGCTCGAGCTGGCCCGGAGAGTCTTCGTGATCGCCCTGGATCATGTCGAGGCCCATCTTGCGGCAATATTCGATGACCCGCATGTAGACGGGCCGCAGGCTTTCGAACTGATCGATATGATAGCAATAGGGGTTGGAGTAACCGCCGTTGGCCTTGCCGTCGTCGCCTCGCTTCAGCCACATCATCTCCGGTTCGGTGCCATGGCGCATGCGGAGACCGTGATTGTTCTCGAACTCATCGTGGATACGGCGCAGATTGCCGCGACAGTCGGCAGAGAGATAGGCGCCGGGGTTTTCACGCTCCTCGCGGTTGCGGAACAGCGTGCACCACATGCGCGCGACGCGCTTGTCCCAGGGGAGCTGCATGAAGGTCTCGGGCTCGGGAATGCCGACAAGCTCGGCGGCCTCGGGGCCATAGCCCAGATACTCGCCGCGCCGGTTCAGGAACAGGTTCACTGTCGCGCCATAGACGAGCTGAAAACCGCCATTGGCGACATTTTCCCAATGTTCGGCGGGAATGCCCTTGCCCATGATGCGGCCGGTAACGGAAATAAACTGCAGATAGAGATAGTCGATGCCAAGCGCGTCAATCTTCTTGCGAACCTGCTTGATGAAATCGTCGCGGCCAGGGGCCTTGGTGAAATTCTCTAAATCGGTGGGCATTTGCTCTCCCTCAGACGCTCGTTATTGGTTACCGCCGGCCGAGCCTTGTCGTCGGCCAATATTATCAACCGGCAGGTTCTTTGGACAATCGGTCAACTCCATGGGAAGGGGCTCTTGGAAACCGGGTGCAGCTTGCCCTCAGCATATCGCGAGAAGCGGAAGGGCTCGAGGAGGCGCGACTTCTCGCCGGCAATTTCCTGCGCGACCAGCTTGCCGACACCCAGCATCTTGTAGCCATGATTGGAGTCGGCAATCACGAAAACATTGTCGCGGAACACATCGAATACCGGGAAGCTGTCGGGAGTGAAGCAGCCGAGGCCACCGGATTTCTCGTCCTTCTTGTAGATGCCAATCTTGCCCTCGAAGCGCTTCTGGCAATGCGCCAGCATGGAACACCAGGTATGGATGAAGTTGTCGCCGACAATGAAATCAGGACTGTCGGGACCATAGGGATC
>DATFOT010000111.1:0-4083 GCA_035265265.1 Aestuariivirgaceae bacterium
AGCCCATGTCCGCGGTTGGCCACGGCGCCGATGCAGGTCTCCATCCTGCCTCGCGCTGGAACAACCCCGAGCCTGAGGTCGTGCTCGTCGTATCATCCTCCGGCGCCATCGTCGGCGCCACGCTCGGCAATGACGTCAACCTGCGCGATATCGAGGGCCGCTCCGCACTCCTTCTCGGCAAGGCCAAGGACAACAATGCCAGCTGCGCAATTGGTCCCTTCATCCGTCTCTTCGATGAAAGCTTTATGCTCGACCACGTGCGGCGCATGGAACTCGCGCTGCGCATCGACGGTCCGGAAGGCTTCGTGTTGAACGGTGGTTCCGTCATGTCGAAGATCAGTCGCGACCCCGCCGATCTCGTCCGCCAGATGATCGGCCCGGAGCATCGTTATCCCGACGGTGCGGTGCTTTTTCTGGGCACGCTCTATGCGCCGACCGATGATCGCGATGTCCCGGGCCAAGGCTTCACCCACAAGACCGGCGACATCGTATCGGTATCGTCAGCTGAGCTTGGCTGCCTCGTCAATCGCATGGTGCCCTCCGGCGAAGCCGAGCCCTGGACCTTCGGCACAAGAAATCTCATGCGCAATCTCGCCGAGCGCAAGCTTTTATGAGAGCTGCTAATAGGTCGCCCGGCCTCCGGTCAGATCGAAGGTGAAGCCGGTGGTGAAGCTGCAGGCCGGCGATACGATCCAGGCGATCATTTCGGCCGCCTCGTCCAATTCGCCGCAGCGCCGCATTGGAATCTTGTCTGTCATGTATTTTATCGTGGCCTCGGGAAGAGCTTCGACCATCGGCGTGCGGATCACCGCCGGCGCCAGCGCATTGATCGTCACCCCCGTCTCCGCGTAATCCTTGCCCATGGATTTCACCATGCCGATGAGCCCGGCTTTCGTCGCCGAATAGGCGGTCATGCCGGCATTGCCGTCTTTGCCCGCGATCGATGCCAGATGCAAAAGCCGCCCATAGCCATTCTCCAACATGTGCGGCAGCACACCCTGCGACAGGATGAGCGCGCCCCTAAGATTGATGCGGTACACGCTGTCAAAATCTTCAAGATGGACTTCATGTGCTTTCACATTGGTCCGCCCGGTGATCGCTGCGCAATTGACCACGCCATGAACCTGTCCGGCGGAGCCGATGAGCGCATCGATCGCGCTGCGCGCCGAACTCTCCTCGGCAATATCCGCCTGATGCGCCGTGGCCGTGCCCCCGGCACTGGTGATGTCCTTGGCCGCTGACTCCGCGCCCGCTTTGTCGCGATCGATGCAATAAATCTCGACGCCCTGCCTGGCCATGAACATCGCCGCCGCCTTGCCGATACCGCTCCCGGCGCCGATCACGGCAACGCGATAGGGGCTGAGGGAAAAATAATTCACCGGCTGCGGCATCGATCTTTCCTTTAGTATACGCCACGTATCATAGGATCATTGCTCGGCATCGTGCCAGCGTGACCTTCCGGCGAGCACCATGAAAAAGGGTGGCCTCTAGGAGGCCACCCCAACTGCGACGAAGATGCGGCTACTGCTGGGTCTTCTGCTGGGTTGAGCCTTGGGCTGGCTCCTCGGCGGGCGCCACCAGGCCCTGTGTCGAGGACGGCTGCTCCGCGTTTATCTCCGCCTGCATATCGCTCTTCGACTTGAATTCCGGTGCCGCCGCAAGCTGGTCCTTCGACATGTCGAGAACAAGCTTCACGCCGGTATCGGTGTCCATCATTTTGATTTGACTCATCTTGATGGCGACATCCTTCTCGCCGATGCCCAGGAACCCGCCGACGCCGACGAGGACGCCGTCGACCTTGCCCTCGCGCGAAACAATGACGTCATTCACATCGCCGATGGATTCATCCTGCGGGCTGTACACCGTGGCGCCCGTAAGATCCGATGCCAGGAAGGTGTTCTGGTCCTGCA
Organism: Aestuariivirgaceae bacterium; assembly: GCA_035265265.1. Lineage (GTDB taxonomy): Bacteria > Pseudomonadota > Alphaproteobacteria > Rhizobiales > Aestuariivirgaceae > DATBLQ01. Next base: position 1,911 of record DATFOT010000111.1, read on the forward strand.
TCATGATCAGGCCCTTGGTATTCACCTTTTCCGTCTTCTGGACAGCCTGGGTCTGCTCGTTGGTCTGGGCCTGCGGTACCTGCTGCTGATTATCGTTGGTTTGTGCGATGGCCGCCGCTGGCAGGCTGAGTGCCGCCATCAAAGCCATCGTGCTCACCGTGATTTTAGCCATGACTAACCTCCTTGTGAGACGAAGCCCGCGGGCTTCCGCTCGAAGTAAACGCTTGAAAACTTCTGATGGTTCCCCTGGATAGCTATGCCCGCGGCGGTGGGTGCCGCCGGCTGCCGTTGAGCAAACGGCCCCGCGAAAGGGCCAGTCCTGCCGCGAAAGCGGTGAGTATCAGCGGCAATCCCGTGGACGTGAGCGCGCCGTTCTCCTTGGTCACCGTCTCGGCCGCTGTCCGCTCCAGCCGGCGGTAAGGGTCAGGGCCTGCGGGCTCGCGCGCGGCATAGAGTGCCGCTATGCCCCCTGCCAATAGCAGGAGGAAAAGCATTCCTGCTGCCAGCACCGGATCCATCAGATAAAGCAAGGCGAGATAGGCCGTGAGCAGTGCAAAGAAGAACGCCGCCGCCATCAGCACACCCGCAACCGCATAAGAGGTGACGCGCCTTCTGAGCCGGTAAATTCGGTCCTGAACCGTGGCTCGTATCTGTTTGAAAAGCTCCTCAAACATGCTGGTCCCGCTAATCACGAATTGCCCGCTGTTATGCGTTCCCTTCCAATTCTCGCAGCGCGCGCTGGATCTCGGGGAGGCGGTCTTTTTCGCCCCCAGTCATATTTTCTTCGGCCGATTCGAGGAGCCGGCGTGCATCGAGTTCCCAGCTCCGTAAGATCCGGATTTTCTCTTCGCGCGGAAGTGCGGACGCGACCACATCTCGTGGACTCGAAAATGCCCGCGAAGGATCATCAGTGGCTTTTTTGCCCTCAGCCATGGCCATGAGCTCATCCTCCTAAACTCAAGCTAACGCCCAGGCGAGCTCTGCGGTTCCGCTGCGCCCTAAAGGCTAGTTTGCTGCGATTGCCCTGAGCATCCAGATGGCTTTCTCATGAAAGGCCATCCGCTTCACGAGAAGATCATGAGTGACCATGTCGCCGAGGTCGTCGCACTCATGAGCGGTATTGCGCATGTTGCGCACCACGGTTTCATGATCGTTGATCAGCTGCTCGAGCATGTCCTCGGTTGTGCGCAGGCTAAGCTCCTCCCCCAGGATCGATGCCCGAGCCATGCGATGGGCATCGAGCGGAATGAGATTGCCGAGCGCGCGCACCCGTTCGGCGATTTCATCTGCGGCTTCGAACATGTCCTTGTAATGATCCTCGGTCAGCCGATGCAGATCGAGAAAGATCGGGCCCACGACATTCCAGTGGAACACTTGGCTCTTCAGCGTGAGCAGCATCGTGTCGGCTAGGCATTCGGTCAGCAGCGAAGCGAGCTTCTGCCGGGCGGCAACGTCAAGTCCGGTCTTGACGTTCTCGCCATGTGCCACAACTTCCATTATCCCTGTCTTCATGCGCGAATGCCCGCTTTGCTAAAGAGGCCGCTCTCGTGAGAACGGCCTCTGGGTTGAAAGCCCTAAAAGATGGTCTGGTTCTTTTCCCATTCCCTAATCTGCCTGTCGGCGTCATCGCGCGACATGCCATAGGCATTCTGGATACGGCCGAGAAGCTCCTCTCGCTTGCCATCGATGACGTCCAAATCGTCATCCGTCAACCTGCCCCACTGCTGCTTCACCTGCCCCTTGAGTGTTTTCCAATTGCCTTCCACACGGTCCCAGTTCATCACCAGTCTCCTTTGTGTCTCAGTGCGTTCGGTTATTGCAAATGGTTGCGAGTTGCTGGCCTCGCTTTGGGTTAACGCCGTACCGGGCCAAAAAGTTCCCCTAGCTAAGCTCGGTCAGCGGCATGTTCATTTCATAAGTGATGCCGCTTTCCGCAAAATCGAGCTTGGCCTGTCCCTGGACTGACAGCGGCGCCACCTCCTCCAGGAGGATGCGCCCGAACTGTTTCGCCTCCGGTATCCGCACCGCCGGGCCGCCTGTTTCCTCCCACCTTAGGCTGAATCTTTGCGGTCCTGGTTCCTGCCCTACCGACAAAGCCCAGCGGATTTTCACCCGCCCGCTTCTGCTCGACAGCGCGCCATGTTTCAGTGCATTCGAGGTGAGCTCATGCAAG
>DATFOT010000112.1:0-2726 GCA_035265265.1 Aestuariivirgaceae bacterium
ATCCTCCGCTCGCGGTTTCAAGGACCGCGGTGGAACAATCACAAAACTCGAATTCGATTCTAACGAAACATGCTTAGAACGGTTCAAGCCGTGTTTCGTCGCCCTTTAAGTAAGGCATCGGCGAGCTTTCGCCAAGCCTGAAGGGCCAAATCAATCTCTGCCTCAGAGGTAGACCAGCCCAGACTGAGCCGCACCGCTCCCTGAGCCAGTTCCCTGCCAACCCCCATGGCGGCCAGGACGTGCGAGGGCTGGACCTTGCCGGACGAACAGGCGGAACCCGAAGATACCGCAATACCGCCGAGATCGAAGCCAATTACGGCCGTTTCGGCCTTGAGCCCGGGGACCGTGAACAAAGTGGTGTTAGGCAGACGCGGCGTGCCTTCCGAAAACACAATCATTCCGGGGGTCTGTCGGAGCCCCTTCTCAAGCCGCTCGCGCAGAGCCTGCAGACGGGCGGCATCACCCTGCAGGGCAGCCATGGAGACCCGCACGGCCGCGCCAAACGCCGCGATCCCTGCGACATTCTCGGTGCCGGCCCTGCGCCCGAGCTCCTGCCCGCCGCCACGCAGCAGCGGCTCGAGCCCCTGCGCCTCGTCGGCCAGAACCAGCGCACCGACGCCCTTGGGGCCGCCGATCTTGTGCGCAGAAAGCGTGACCAGACTGGCCTTCATCGATTTGATATCAAACGGTATTTTTCCAACCGCCTGGATTGCGTCGACGTGCAGCAGCCCGCCCGCTTGATGCACGATGTCAGCGACTTCGCCGACCGGTTGAAGCGCGCCGGTCTCGTTATTGGCCAGCATGACGGAGACAAGCGCCGGCGGCCCATCGGCAACAAGCCTCCGCAGGTGGTCGATGTCGATCAGGCCGGACCCAGTGACCTGGATGGTACCGATCATCTCCGGCGAGAAACGCCCGCCAGACAGCACTGACGTATGTTCGATGGCCGAGACCAATAGCCGACGGACCGGTTCGCCCGCACCCCGACGCAGTCCCGGCATCAGCGCCAGCGCATTCGCCTCGGTACCACCCGACGTAAACACCACATCCTGCGGCCGGGCGCCGACGGCCGCCGCAACAGCGGCCCGGGCGTCCTTGACCAGCCGGCGCGCCTGACGCCCTTCGGCATGGACCGAGGACGGGTTGCCGGCCATATCCCAGGCAGCCGCCATCGCCTGCCTGGCCTCCGGGCGAAGCGGCGTGGTGGCATTCCAGTCGAGATAGACCCGGTCAGGCATTTCCGTACAATATTACCTATATCGGCCAGCGGCTTCCGCGTGCCTCGGCCTCATGCCGACGCAAGATGCCTTATGGCAATTGGGGATCGTGTCGTCTCTTACAATCGCAGGCTAACGTCTTGAACAGCCTTCCAGATGTTCAAGATGCTTGCTTTTTGCCCCTCGCCTCATGCTAGAACGCCGCCACCAGTTTCACGTGAGCGCCGTTCGCGCATCGCCCAACGACGTCTGATCACATCACTTCGCCGGATCGCGTCCGTTGCCAAGGAACACCTCCAAGGATCATCAATGCCTGAAGTCATTTTCACCGGCCCTGCTGGCCGCCTCGAAGGCCGTTATCATCCGGCCAAGCAGAAGAACGCGCCGATCGCGATGATCCTGCATCCGCATCCGCAATTCCACGGCACGATGAATCACCAGATCGTCTACCAGTGCTACTACGCGTTTGCGCATCGCGGCTTCTCGGTGCTGCGGTTCAATTTCCGCGGTGTCGGCCGCAGCCAGGGCTCGTTCGATCACGGCACCGGCGAGCTCTCCGACGCGGCGTCAGCGCTGGACTGGGCGCAGACCATCAATCCCGAAGCGCGCGCCTGCTGGGTCGCCGGCTTCTCGTTCGGCGCCTGGATCGGCATGCAGCTCTTGATGCGCCGGCCCGAAGTCGAAGGCTTTATCTCGATCGCGCCGCCGGCCAATCTCTATGACTTCTCCTTCCTGGCGCCCTGCCCGTCCTCCGGGCTGATCGTGCACGGCGAGAAGGATGCGGTGGTGCCGCCGAAGGACGTCAACACGCTGGTCGAGAAGCTGAAGACGCAAAAAGGCATCGTGATCGATCAACAGATCATCCCGGGCGCCAACCATTTCTTCGACGGCAAGCTGGAGCCGCTGATGGAGACGGTGACCGGCTATCTCGACATGCGGCTCGCCAACGTCCGCTGAGACGGCTGCCGTCTTGTAGCCCGGATGGAGCGCAGCGAAATCCGGGACCGCTGCCAGCTCCGACGATTCCCGGATTGCGCTGCGCTCCATCCGGGCTACAGCGACACGGCGCTACCTAAGCTGCCAGTTTCAGCATATGCGCGTTATGCCCCACCAGGAACGCGTGCAGCAATTGCGGATAGTCGGGCCCCACTGCCGTGCGCACGCTCGGCCGCTGCGCCAGCGCCTTGCGCCATGCGCGGACCTTCGGCGTATCGGCAAAGACCGAGAGATCGGTCAGTTGATCAAACACATCGAAATAGCGGAAGATCGGCGCGAACACCGCGTCCACGAGGCTGAAATCCTTGCCGGCAAAGAACGGGCCCGCTCCCAGCGCCGCCTCGACGCGCGCAAACTTCGCGGCAACCGCTTGCCGCTTGCTCTCGAAGATTGCGGGATCGCCTGTCGTCTCCAGGCCCCATAGCTCGCACAGAATCGTCGAACCGAACTCCATCCAGGCGCGGTGCTGCGCCCGCTCGAGCGCATAACGCGGATGCAGTTTTGCGCCTCCTT
>DATFOT010000113.1:0-9818 GCA_035265265.1 Aestuariivirgaceae bacterium
CGAAGCGCCATGGGATTGTCCTCCCCGGACTCCTCCAGGCCCGCGACAGCTCGCACCGCCCGGTCGAAAAGCTCGATCTGCAGGGGAAACGCATCGCGAAAGAAACCGGATATCCGCAGAGTAACATCGACGCGCGGGCGGGCGAGCTCGGCAAGGGGGATGATTTCGAAGCCTGTAACCCGCCAATTTGTCTTATCCCAGCGCGGCCGTGCGCCGATCAGCGCGAGGGCCTGGGCTATATCATCGCCGCCGGTGCGCATGTTGGACGTTCCCCAGACCGAAAGACCGAGCCCGCGCGGATAAGTGCCGTGATCCTGGAAATGCCGCTGCAGCATGAAATCGGCCGAGCGCTGCCCCAAGGACCATGCCGTCGGGGTCGGTACCGCGCGATTGTCGAGCGAGAAAAAGTTTCGTCCTGTCGGGAGGACATCCAGCCGCCCGCGCGTGGGCGCACCAGATGGGCCTGGTTGGACGAACCTTCCGTCCAGGCCTTGCAAAAGGCCGCTGATCTCATTCGAACCGCAGCTGCGGAGGGATGGACGGATGGTAGTGTCGATGGCGGTCATAACCGCGCTCGCCGCATGCCAGTCGGCGGGACAGGGATGGGAACCATCAATCAGACGGGCCGCAAGGCACTCCAGCCGCTCGAGTGTGTCGCCATTACTGCGCCAAGGTTGGTCGAGGAGAGAAGAGAGCAGGTCCGGCCGTGCTCCCGCCCATGGCTCCGCCAAATCACAGGAAAGCGGATCGAATTCGGAAAATTGCAAATCGGCTGCAAGAGCGCGGATCAACGACTGATCGGGGCCTTCGCCCAGGCCGCGGGGCGTACGGACAAGAGCTGCAAGAAAATCGGTCTCTAGCCTTCCGTCAGGTGTCTCGCCCAATATGTGAAGACCGTCACGAATCTGCGCTTCCTTCAGGTCGCAGAGCCAGGCATCCAGTTTCTGGAGAGCGTCGTCACTCTCCTCATTACCGAGACCGGCATCCAGGTCGATGTGCGCCGCGCGGGCGGTATCGAATATCCGGCGGCGAAGGGGAATGAGGCGCCGGCGATCGACACCGACTGCAAGATAATACTCGTCGATCAAGCTCTCGAGATCGCGCAGCGGTCCGTATGATTCGGCGCGAGTCAGGGGTGGAGTGAGGTGATCGATAATCACGGCCGAAGTCCGGCGCTTCGCTTGTGTTCCCTCACCGGGGTCGTTGACGATGAACGGATAAAGCTGGGGCAGCGGGCCGAACACCGCCTCGGGATAGCATTCTTCGCTGAGCGCAACGGCCTTGCCCGGCAGCCATTCGAGGTTGCCGTGCTTGCCGTTGTGGATGACGGCCTGTGCTCGAAAGATTTCGCGCAGCCAGAAATAGAGTGCGAAATAACCGTGCGGTGGAACGAGAGCAGGATCGTGATAGGTGCTTTTGGGATCGACGTCATAGCCGCGACTTGGCTGAATTGCGACTGCGGCGTTGCCAAAAACGCAAACGGCCAGTCGCAAGGACCCGTTCCGGTAAACTGGATCGTTCTGGGCGGGTCCCCAGCGCTTGGTCACATCGGCCTGAATCTTGGCGGGAACATCACCAAAATGCTTTTGATATTCCTCGAGAGATATTGCTGCCGCCGATACGCGGGATTCGCGTGCGGCACGCAGGGCTTCGATTAGCGCGTTTCCGGAAGAAGGAACGGATGCGATGCAATATCCCGCCGCCTGGAGCGCGCGCAAAATATTGATAGTGCTCGCCGGCGTGTCATAGCCGACACCATTGCCGATGCGGCCATCGCGATTGGGATAATTGGCAAGCAGCAAGGCGACCCGACGCCGATTGCGCGGGGTCTGCCGCAAACCCACCCAGTTCGCCGCCAGGGCGGCAGTAAAGCCAACGCGGCTCGCCACGGGATCATAGGTCACGATCCGGCACTGCGTCGGAGCATGCCAGAGTGAATCGGCTTTGAAGGAGAGAGCTCTCGTCATGATCCGGCCGTCGAGCTCGGGAAGGACAACATTCATGGCAAGATCGCGCGGCGACAAGCCCTGGCTTCCCTGGCGCCACTGCGCCTCTCCCGATCCGGCGAGAACGGCCTGTAATACTGGGCAATCACAATTGCGAAACGGGTTTTCGCCCTGCGACATGGCGAGGGCGAAGCCCGTGGTATTGACGATCACCGAAGGAGGTGTCGCCGCCAACGTGCGCTCGATGAAAGCCGCGCACTCCTTATCCTTGAGACTGCTGACGAACAGGCAAAGCGGCGCAACCCCGAGATCGCTTAGGGCATCGGCAAGAGCATCCACCGGCGCGGTGAACCCGCTCTCCACCAGGGCGCGATAGAAGATGATGACCGCGCCTGGGAGCTTACCCCCTGCCGCCCTGTACACACCGTAGTTGGCCAAGGATTTCAGCGGGGCGGGTGTCGCATCCAAGCCGATCTGAGCCTGGGCCAGGCACAGCGCGCTTGCGGCATTGTCGAGACCGCCTTCGGCAAGATAGAGGCGCAGGCGTTCGGCAATGGGTGCAGCCATGGTGTTGTGCCTGGCAAGACTCACATCGGGCATTCGATCCCCAGGGAGAACGGCGAGTGCGATGCGACGTTCGCGCGCCAAGGACTCGACTACGTCGATGCCATAGGACCAATATGATTTACCGCCCAGAAGACGAATGATAATCAGCTTCGAGGCGGATAGTGTACGCTCGGCATAGAGATCGACCGAGAGCGGATGCTGCAGCTGCAGCAGATTGGCGAGGCGCAGGCTTGCCTTTGGCGCAGGCAGCCGATCATGAGCACGGGCGAGACAGGCCAGCTCGGTATCCGCACAAGAGAGTATGACGATGTCGGCCGGATCCTGCTTGAGATCGACAGCTTCGTTGCCTTCGCCGACCACGCCCGATTGTGTGGCAAGCAGATGCATCGCTCAATCAGGCTTTAACAACGACAAACATTTCACTTGCCGGTCAACCACGAAGACCAGCTGCTATGGCTTGCCGGTCGAGGCCTTTCAACCCGATGACGACCAGGTTGCCCAAACGCGGCTCATCACTGCGCCACGGCCGATCGAAATAGGCATCGACCCGCGGTCCTACGGCCTGAACAAGAAAGCGCGACGGCAAGTTTCGCACCGCTAAAAATCCCTTGAGCCGCAGAATCTCATGATTTGCCAGCGTTTTGCGGATGCGTTCCAGGAATGCATTACGGTCGCTTAGCTCCGATTCAATTGGCACGACAAAGGTTTCAAAATCGTCGTGATCATGTTCGGCTTCGCCTTCGAGTTCGTGATGCGAGGGGCGACTGGTGATGTCCAGTTCAGCCTGAGCGCCGAGACCGAGGAGTGCCGAAACGTCGATCCGGCCATTCTCGGTTGCAACAAGCCGGGCGCCCGGTCTGAGCTTCGCGGAAAGCTCCGATGCGACACGCTCCACGCAAGGGGCGTCAAGCAGATCGGTCTTGTTGAGAAGCACGATGTCGGCGCAATTCAACTGGTCTTCGAAGAGTTCCTCGATCGGGTTTTCATGGTCAAGGTTCGGATCAGCAGAACGCTGGGCGGCGAGCGCCTGCTCGTCGTCGGAAAACCTGCCACTGGCCAGTGCCAAGGCATCGACCATCGTAATCACGCCATCGACACTGACGCGGGTGCTGATTTCCGGCCAGTTGAACGCCCGGACAAGCGGCTGGGGCAGAGCAAGACCGGAGGTCTCGATGACAATATGATCGGGTGGCTCGGCTCGGCCGAGCAGCTTCGACATGGTTGGGATGAAATCATCGGCTACAGTGCAGCAAATGCAGCCGTTGGCGAGTTCGATGATGTCCTCGTCTCTGCATGATTCAAGGCCGCAGCCCCTGAGGATGTCGCCGTCAATGCCGATATCGCCAAATTCATTGACGATGAGGGCGATGCGGCGGCCGCCGGCATTCGCGAGCACATGCCGGATCAGGGTGGTCTTGCCGGCGCCAAGGAACCCGGTGATGATCGTTGCGCCAATTTTCTCCACGCTCACTGGAGCACCTCGCGGCGGAACGTGCGTTCGTTGATGAAACCCAAGGCGACACCGAGCACCAGCCAGAATACCGCGGCCGAAGCGAGCGCATTGGCTACGAAGCCCGATGCGAGATGAGCAGGCAGGCTCGTCTCATAGTTAAGTGGATTTGGCGCGCCAATCAGGTGCGGAATTCCGATCAGAAGGATCGCCACCGCAAGATATCCCGGCGCGCGGTGCTTGGCGACGATCGCCAAGCCCCCAGCGGTCATTGCGACCGTGAACCACCACCATAGCTGTCGCGTCCATAGCTCGGCCACCGGAAACCCCGGAAGTTCGGGCGGCAGGCCGGCGGAGGGAGCGAGGCTGAATACAAGAAATCCGCAGAGCCCCCAGAAGGCGCCGTTTGCCGGAGTGATCGGCAGGTCGAGAAGAAGCGAGGCTCCAAGAAGACCCAACGCAAAGGCAATCGAGATGACAAGATTAGCGAGAACAGTATAGGCGATCCTCTCCAGTCCTGCATCGGGCTTCCACGGCTCGGCGGCAGGCATGGATTGCACATTGGTCGCGCCATGCTCATGGGGAGTGTGTTCGAATGTCTCTGCCGCGAGAATATAGGGCGTTACGCGGAAATGCTGGACAGCCGACATGATGATGCCTGCCGCGATTCCAGCCAGGACCGCGGCGAATATTATCCGCCGAAACATCGTGATCGTCCCTGCTTGTCAGTGACAGGGAAAGCCGATGGCGTGGCGGGTGTCGTGAGCGGCGTTGTGCACGAAATCGCTACCCGCGAAACCCGCGCCCGCCAACAGAAGCAGCCCGAAGGCGAGGACGACAAGGCCAATGATCTGGCGCTCGCCAATGGATGTGGATATAGCCGATGACATTGTGTTGGACATGAGCGTTTCACCCTCCGTGCTGCTCAACGTTTAAGGGGTGCGACCCCTCGGCGGGAAGGCGGCAGGTCTCCTGACTTGCGGGTCGCTGGCTGCCTGCGGCCTTCCCGTGCCCAAGGCACAGTGGCGTGTCGCAGGAACCTCGCCGCTCACAGTTGCGGGGGCAGTCACGGGTTTGGCCCCTGGTTGGGTAATCCGCACCGTGTTCCCTGTTAGGTCTCTAGCCGGCTGGCTTCGAGTCACCGCCTAACGTTAACAAATTTGCATGGATTCATCCTTAGGTCAAAGGGGCTTAATTGGCCAGCTTCCTGAGCAGCTTAGGGTATTTGTGACCGGTAAGCTTGGCAGAAGGGTTCAGAAAAGATATCATATTAAATGAACGTTCAATCAATGGGCTCCGATGAAGCAGCTGGCCAAACTTTCGAAAATTCCCGAGATGGTTCAGCCGCGGCTCGCGGATAACCACCGATCAGGACTGCCGGGATGGACGTATTTCAGCGAGGAGGCCCTCGAGATCGAAAAGGAGCTGTTGTTCCGCCGGAGCTGGCAGCTCCTTGGGCATGTGAATGACATCCCCGCGCCAGGCGACTACGCGACATTCGATATTGTCGGAGAGCGGGCGATTGCGATCCGGGGCAGGGACGGGAAGGTTCGTTGTTTCCACAATGTCTGCCGGCACCGCGGCTCGCGCGTGGTGGCGGACCGACAAGGCAGCTGCAAATCTGCGATTGTGTGCCCCTTTCATGGGTGGTCGTACAATTTTGATGGCACGCTCAGAGGCGCTCCCGCTCCCCGGAGCCTGCCGAAACTCGATCCTGAGCGCCATGGATTGCAGAAGCTCGACCATGAAATATTCCATGGATTTATTTTCATACGTTTCAAACCGGGGGCGCAGCCCGCCGTGGCCAAGCTTCTCAGTATTTACGAGCCATTGTTCGTCCTGCATCGGACAGCCGAGACAAAGCCTCTGGGTTTGTTCTGGCAGGCGGACATGCAGGCCAACTGGAAAGCCGTGCGCGATGTCGACAATGAGGGGTATCATGTGCCGATCGCACATCCAGGGCTCTATGATCTCTATGGACGGCAGTATGTGGACGAGCTGCCGGGGCACGGTGTTACACGCTCCGTGGGCAGGTTCGATGGCTTAAAATCCAAGCACTGGAGCGTGCGGCACTATAAGACGATCCGCCCAGCGGCGCCGGACCATCTTGGGGAAGAATCGTCAAACTGGACTTATGTTGGGATGTTTCCCAATGTGGTGTTCATGCTCTATCCCGAACAGATCGGTTATTACCAGGAGTGGCCGCTTGGCGTCGATCGAACCGTGCAGAGGGGCAATGTTTATGGCCTGCCCGACGATCGCCGCGAAATAAAGCTGGCCCGCTATCTTGCCATGAGGATCGACAGGGAGGCGACGCGGGAGGATCATCAGCTGATCGTGTGGTCATGCGAAGCGATGAAGTCGAGCGCCTTTTCGGGCATCATCCTCTCCGACCATGAAGCCGGGGTTCGCCAGTATCATGATCATCTGCGCCGGGTCATACCGGTCTATAATCTGCAAAAAGAGCCCTTGCCGGGCATGACGGCGACACTCAACGACGAGCTTCTGAGACACGGGCCGACAATCAAGCAATCGTGACTCCCCTTTATATTTCGAGCTGGTAATTGCTCAGAGCCGTCCATCGGCTACGGGCCGGGGCAATGCAGGGGATTCGAAGTTGCGAGCTTGGCGCATCCTACTCTTCCTTGGCCTGCTGGTGCTGCCAGGCAGTGCTGCAGAACAAAACGCGCAGCCGAATCCCTCCGATTGGCCCGCTGTCGAGCGCGTCGCAAAAGGCCAGACCGTCTACTGGAACGCGTGGGCCGGAGAAGCAAGCATCAACAGCTACATAGGGTGGGCAGCGGAGGAGGTCGAGAAGCGCTTTGGAGTAAGGGTCGAACAGGTCAAGCTCAGCGACACGGCGGAAGCGGTGTCGAAGGTCGTTGCCGAAAAAGCATCTGGGCGCGACAGCGGAGGATCGGTGGATCTCATCTGGATCAACGGGCCAAATTTCGCCTCGATGAAAGACAAGAAGCTGCTCTACGGTCCTTGGGCGGAGCAACTTCCGAATTACCGGCTCGTCGACACCAGTAATCCCGCCGTAACCAGCGATTTTACCATAGCCACGGAAGGCTATGAGACACCCTGGGACGAAGCACGGCTGGTCTTCTATTACGACGGCATGCAGTTGAAAAATCCGCCACGCAGTACCGCGGCTATTCTCGATTTCGCAAGAAGTCATCCAGGACGCTTCACCTATCCCGATGTGCAGAATTTTCTCGGTGCGACTTTTCTCAAGCAGGTGTTGATCGAACTGACGGCCGACCGATCAGTATTGCAGAAGGCGCCCACCGATACGGAATTTGAACGCCTGACGGCGCCCATGTGGTCTTATCTCGACATGCTCAATCAAGTCTTATGGCGGCGGGGGAAAGCCTTCCCGGCCAATAGTGCAGAACTGCGCCAGCTTTTTGCCGATCGCGAGATCGACGTCGGGTTTTCATTAAATCCTTCCGAGGCGAGTCTCGCCATTGCTCGCAAGGAATTGCCAGGGACGGTTCGTGCTTATGTGCTCGATGGCGGAACGATCGGGAATGCAAGCTTCCTCGCCATCCCGTTCAATGCAGCACATAAAGAGGGCGCCATGGTGCTGGCGAATTTCCTGTTGTCGCCCGAGGCCCAGGCGAGGAAGCAGGATCCGCGCATATGGGGAGGCGCAACCGTACTCGCGGTCGAGAGGCTCAAGGACATGGATCGGCGATGGTTCGAGGAAAGGAAGAGCGGAGCGGGCAGCTTGAGTTTTGCGGAACTTGGAAAAACCCTGCCTGAACCACATCCTGGCTGGATGACCCGTATTACGGCGAGATGGCTCGAACGCTATGTATCGCAATGAGAGGGCAGCGGGTCGACAGCCTATGGCTGCGGATCGCCCCATCCGTCGTGCTGCTAATCCTGCTAGTGCCGGTGATTATGGGACTTGCGGGCGTGCTGCTGCCGGCTTTCGGATATTTTCCGGCTGCCGGGGCGAAAGAACTCACGCTCGAACCCTGGCGGATGCTTTCGGCATCACCCGGGGTGTGGCGCTCAACGATATTGGCGGCGTGGATCGGTCTCGCTTCAACCCTCCTCTCCTGCATGATTGTGATCGCGCTATTTGCTCAGTTCCACGACAGTGCAATTTTTGGCCTGGTGCGGAGGACACTTTCGCCGCTGCTATCCGTTCCGCATGTGGCAATCGCCATTGGCCTCGCTTTTGTTATTGCGCCATCGGGCCTGATTTTTCGCCTGCTTTCTCAAGGCCTGCCGGGGCTCGACGTTCCGCCGGATCTGCTGATCGTCCACGATAGCTTCGGAATTTCGTTGATCGGCGCTCTGGTGCTGAAGGAAGTGCCGTTTCTTTTTCTCATGAGCCTTGCGGGATTGCCGCAGGCTGAGCCGCAGAAGAGCCTCGCTGCCGCAGTTGCGATGGGATACAAGCCCGCTGCCGCATGGCTGAAAGTCGTCCTGCCCCGGCTTTATCCGCAGCTACGCCTGCCGGTGCTTGCCGTGTTGGCCTACAGTCTATCCGTCGTGGATGCGGCGCTCATCCTTGGGCCCACCAACCCCCCGCCTTTGGCCGTGGCGGTGGTGAAATTGATGAATGATCCCGATCTCGGCAAACGATTTGTCGCCGCAGCAGGTGCGGTGCAGATGGCTGCACTGACTGTTGCGATGGTCGGTGTGTGGTTGGCTGGGGAATTCGCGGTCAAACGCTACGGCGAGCAGTGGGCCGAAAAGGGAGGGCGCCATGAAGGGGCACGGCCCCTTGCGATCATTGCTTATTCCTCGGGCGTTTTGGTGCTCAGCTTCGTTCTTCTCAGTACCGCGGCGATCCTGCTATGGGCTTTTGCGGAAAGCTGGCCATATCCCAAGGTTCTGCCAAGCGACTTCACCACGTCCATGTGGAAAGACAACGCTGGGCTTTTCTCGCGGCCGCTGTGGAACGCGCTGGTCATCGGGCTCGTTTCAGCCTGCTCTGGCCTGTTCCTGACCGTTTCGCTGTTGGAACGCGACGTGCGTAGCGGGGCGCCGGGAACACAGTGGCTCGGAAATTTCCTCTATGTGCCGCTCATCGTGCCCCAGGTCGCCTTTCTTCCAGGCCTGCAGATTGCTCTCATCTCACTCGATCTGGATTCCAACATATATTCTGTCATCGCGGCACATGTCGTTTTCGTACTTCCCTATATTTATCTATCGCTGAGCAGGCCATGGCTGCACTTCGACGATAGATTCAGGCAAGCGGCGATGGCATTGGGCGCAAGTCCGCGACGCGCATTGTTCAGGATCCGGCTGCCCATGCTCACGACACCGCTGCTCATTGCCTTGGCGGTGGGGTTCGCCGTCAGCATCGGGCAGTATCTCCCCACCGTCCTTTTGGGAGGGGGCCGAGTGCCGACGGTCACTACCGAGGCGGTGGCGCTGAGTTCTGGTGGCGACCGCCGCATGGTTGCCGCACTGGCGCTGCTGCAAGCATTGCTACCGTTCGCCGGGTTTCTGGTCGCCACACTCGTTCCGCTTGTCCTGTTCCGCAATCGCCGGGATATTCGATCACCATGACCCTCGCTCCGGCCAGTGAAGAAAACGGCCTTCGACTTCAAAACGTGAACGTCGCCATCAATGGCAAGACGCTGGCCGCGCTTTCATTGACGATCGGTCCCGGCGAGATCATGACGGTCATGGGGCCAAGTGGTGCGGGCAAGTCGGCGCTCCTGGCTTATATCTCTGGCATGCTGAAACCGATTTTTTCCGCGCATGGGGAAGTGTGGCTGGGCAGCAGGCGCATTGACATGCTGCCGGCGCATTTGCGGCGAACGGGACTTCTGTTCCAGGACGACCTGCTGTTCCCACATCTGTCCGTTGCCGGAAATCTCAAATTT
>DATFOT010000114.1:0-3946 GCA_035265265.1 Aestuariivirgaceae bacterium
AAAGCGCCGGCGATGCCCCCTACTCCATGCACCCCGAAGCAATCGAGGCTGTCGTCGTAGCCGAATGCGTGTTTCAGGCCCGTGGCGCCCCAGAAACAAACAGCGCCCGCGATCAGACCGATGATCAGCGCTCCCGTCGGATCGACGAAGCCGGCTGCCGGCGTAATGGCGACAAGGCCCGCGACAGCTCCGGTGATTCCGCCGAGCACGCTCGGCTTTCCGCGCAGCCACCATTCGACCGCCAGCCAGCTCAAAGCGGCAGCGCTCGCGGCAATATGGGTGACGGCAAGCGCCATGCCGGCACGAGGACCGGCGGTGAGCGCCGAGCCGGCATTAAATCCGAACCAGCCGATCCACAAAAGGCTCGCGCCGATGAGGCTCAGCACAAGGTTATGAGGCAGGAAAGGCTCGGTTGGATAGCCATTGCGCTTGCCGATAACAAGCGCTGCCACGAGACCTGCCACGCCCGCGTTGATATGCACCACAGTGCCGCCGGCAAAATCGAGCACGCCCTTGATGAACAACCAGCCGGTTGCCTCCCAGGCCCAATGCGCGATCGGGGCATAGACAATGATGCTCCAGAGCACGGTGAAAATCAGAAGTGCGGAGAATTTCATGCGATCGGCGAAGGCGCCGGTGATCAATGCCGGGGTGATTACGGCAAAGCTCATCTGAAAAGTCATGAATACCGTTTCGGGGATGGTGAAGGTGACGGAGGTCGGCGCCATGCCCAACAGAAACACGCGTGACAAGCCGCCGACGAGGCCCGTTCCTGGCGTGAAGGCAAGGCTGTAGCCGATGATCATCCATACGAGCGAAATCGCGCAACAGATGGCGAAGCATTGCATTACTGTCGCAAGCACATTGAATTTGCGAACCATGCCGCCATAGAAGAGCGCCAGACCGGGAATGGTCATCAGAAACACCAGCCCCGTTGCGACGATCATCCATGCAGTGTCGCCGGAATTAATGGCGGGTGCGGCGCCTTGAGCAAAAACAGGCCCGGCCGACAATGTCATCACGCCCGCCGGCGGCAGAACTCGTCTGAAAAGCATGGCATCCCCTTGAGGTTAGGACCTTGTGGGGGATTTGCTAACCAAGAAGCGTGCCAAACGCGAAGTGCTTGGATTTGTTAGGCAGTTTCTCAGACTGGGAGAGGCTATGCTTATTTTTCAGGCAACACAAATTGGCCAAGGCTAAAAAATAAGCATGTGCCTCGGCCCAGCTGACACCAAAGTTACCTGGACCGGCGCCGGCCCATTAGGCCGAGGAGAATTCCGAAAATCACTGCACCTGCCAGCGCTCCGATCGGACGGCGGCGCGTGAAGGAAGCGAGTTCGTCCGAATATGTTTGAAGTTGGCGGGATGCGGTGCTGGCAAATTCGGAGCCCCTTTCCATTGCGGCGCTGGTGGCGGCACTGACCTGCGACGTCATGGTATCGCTTGCGGCGCGGAGCGCCTCGCTGCCTTCGCTTGCAAGCCTGCCGATGGTGGAATGATCGCTCGCCTCCACTTCTCGATTCTCGATTTCGCCGGCGAAGCTCGACGAATTGGGCGATTCGGGATCGATCTCGTCTGGAAAGGCGCGTCTTGCGCGGTCGCGGTCCTCAGGCAGGGGGGGCCGGCCGGTGCGAGGGTCGCCAACGGGATCATATCCGGACTGGTTGCGGCGATTCATGACTTCCCTCCTCGATGGCGTGATTGCCACTAAACAATCCCGGAAGAGATTGGTTCCCTGGAACCAGACGGCGTATGGCAAATTGATCTGCTGATTCCAATAGAACCGCTGTGAGTGTATTCAATGGATTTGGACGCTTTCCTTTGGCTCGTGATCGACGTCGGCTTCGTGGCTGTGCTGACAGGCGCGCTGATCTATGGCGCGTTCCAATGGCGCCGGCGCCGGAAGGACCGGTTCGCAAAAGAGGCCGAGCAGAAAGCGGTGGACCGCGCTTATCGTGACTGATGCATCTGCCGGTGCTGTAAGCGGCGTGGCGATGAAGCAACGGGCGGTTCTGCGTCCACTCAGGCGAAGCGAGCTTCCGGCAGACACGCTTGCGCTGGCGCGCTATCTCATCGGCAAGACGGTGGTTCATGACCTGCAAGGCAGAAGGCTGAGCGGGCGCATCGTCGAGACGGAAGCCTATCCTCCCGGGGATGCCAGCGGACATGCTTTCCGCGGCGAGCGCAGAAGCAACCGGTCGCTGTTTCTCGACCGCGGCCACGCCTATCTCTATCTCAACTATGGGATAGCCGTGCTGCTCAATGTGACCAGCGAAAAGCCAGGTGTCGGGGGCGGTGTATTGATACGTGGGCTCGAGCCCCTGGAAGGCATCGCCGAAATGGAATCCCGCCGCGGGACAGTGCGCCTCGTCGATCTGACGCGCGGGCCGGGGCGACTGACGACGGCCCTTGGCATTCGTCTGGAGCAGGACGGCGTCGATCTCTGCACCGGCGCTGCGCTATGGCTTGGAACGGCCATTAAGCCCCACGGCATAATAAGCACCAGCATCCGTATCGGGATCAGCTGCGAGAAGGAGCAGCTGCGGCGCTTTTTCGAGCAGGGCAATCCGCATGTCAGCGGGCCCAAATGGCTCAATTCGTGAAAGCGTTTAAAACGAAGTCTTCTCATCTGGAGCGAAGAAGCGCTGCGGGATCGAATCTCTGTAGGGGAAAAGTTCAAAATAGGGCCGGGCTTCGGCGATCACGCGCCTGAATGAGGGACGCGCCAGCAATCGTTCGAAATAGGCAGCGAGATGCCTATGCGTCGCTGGGAACGGGGCAATGATGCCGGCATAGAACAGCGCCGGAGCGGCCGCGCAGTCGGCAATACTAAAGCTCTCTCCCGCCGCCCAGGTCCTGTCGGCCATCCTGTGCTCGATCATGCGGTATGCCGTCGCGAGGCTGTCCTTGGCGTCGGAAACGCCCCGGCGATCGCCTTCGCTCGCGGGCCGAAGCCGGTCCGTGACGATCTTTTGCATGGGAAGCTGGATGTAGAAATCGAAGAAGCGATCCCAGAGGCGAGCATCAAGGTTTTGAGCTTCATCTTCCGGGAAAAAAGCCAGCGGGCCGCGATAATGCCGATCGAGATATTCAATGATGATCGTGGTCTCCGGAATGATCCGGTTCGACGCCTCATCGTGAAGGACCGGTATCTTTCCGACCGGCCACAAGCCGAGAAAGCCGGCGCTGGCGTTCTGGTCACCGAGATCGACGATGTGAGGCACAAAGGGCGTCGCGTTTTCGTAGAGCGCGATCAGAACCTTATGACAAAACGAAGCGAGTGGGTGATAGTAAAGCGCAAGCGCCATCAAATACTCCGGCCATGTTCGAGCTTCCAGGGGAATGATAACCAAAGCATCATGCCGTTTGGAGAATTTCGCTCTTGCGTCAAAGTTTTGCCGTGAATTGTGAAAACACTCGGTGAAGTTCGTTGCGGCGCGGGTTGGCGAGCGTAAGAGCAGAGCGTCGTGCGGACCGGAGGAGGCTGTCATGACGACGAGGCGCGTTTATGAACGCTCCGCGACCAATGTGAGACGGAGCGCTTACCATACCGATTGGCCCAAGCCCGAAGCTTCGGCCAAACAAAGGCGGATATTCGAGGCGGTTTGGAACGAGTTGAGGCCCGACGCCCTGCTACAGGAGCGCGAGGATGCGCTGCGCGACGAGATAACACGGCGCGTGGCCATGTATTCCGAGAGCGGGCTCAAGGAAAGCAACCGCATCGCGAATGCCGTGCTGCATTCATTCGGCCGAGTGGCGGGCTAATCCCACCCGTACTGCCGATAGTAAAAAAACTTAGGACCATTACCGCTTCGAGAACTGGGAAGCAGCTAAACCGTCGGTGTGCTATTCCTTCTCAAACCCCGGCAGCGAACCGATATTCTTAACCCATGACATCGCCGAGCGGCACCAATATTGACGCTTTGGTGCAAGCTGGTGCCTCTGA
>DATFOT010000115.1:0-7662 GCA_035265265.1 Aestuariivirgaceae bacterium
GGCATTCGGGTTGGCAGCAAGCTTCTGAACGATGACATTGTCGTTCTCGCCGCTCTCGATAAAAGCTCCATCGTCGCGCATGGTCTTCCAGACATTCTCAAAGGCCTTGGGATCGGCAGACTTGATGGCGGAAAGGGCTTCGATCTGCGCGGCGCCTTTTTCCATGAACAGCTCGTGCAGCGAGTCGCGGGTTCCTGAGGTGGGCGGCGGTCCAAGGACTTCGATCTGTGTCGAAGGCAAAGCGGGATCGATATCGGACCATAGCCGGTAGGGGTTGGGGATGAGCTTGCCGTCGGGCCCCGGCACATTCTTTGCCAGGCCAAGAAAGATTTGCGCCAGGGTCAGCTGCATGTCGGGAGCGGGCTTGGAATGGGCGATGGTCAGTCCGTCGAAACCGATGTTGAGCTCAACGACGGCGGTCACCTGGTGGCTGGTGCAATCATCCAATTCACTTTTCTTGATGCGGCGGGACGCATTCGTCATATCGGGATAATCGACGCCGACGCCAGCGCAGAACAGCTTCATGCCGCCGCCGGTTCCGGTCGCTTCGACGACAGGCGTTTTCATGCCGGATGTCTTGCCGAAGTTCTCGGCAACGGCGGTGGTGAAGGGATAAACGGTAGAGGAGCCGACGATGCGGATCTGATCGCGCGCCTCAGCCGCGGCGGAAGAGAGAACTGCTGCTGCCAAGGCGCCTGCAGCGAGGATCGGGGAACGTCTCATGGGTTGCAAATCCTTCGAATATCATGTGCTGTCGACAGGGCTTTCGCCAGATCGCATCCGAGCTTATGGAGGGCCGGGGTAACAGTCTTATGACGATCCAAGTTGCTGATGTTCGGCGCGTTTTTCGGGCTCGCCGGGCAGCCGGACGGTGAAGGTCGATCCTTTGCCCAGTTCCGAAGTGATGATCAGCTTGGCGCGATGGCGGTTGAGGATATGCTTGACGATCGCCAGGCCGAGGCCGGTGCCGCCGCGGGCACGGCTTTCCTGTACGCTGACGCGATAGAAGCGTTCGGTCAGGCGCGGTAAGTAATCGGCGGCGATGCCCGGACCATAGTCGGTTACGGCGACCTCAACCCGGCCTGCGTCGTCGCGACTTGCTGTTATATCGACGCGCTTGCCGGCCGCAGCATATTTTATGGCATTTTCGAGAAGATTCTGGAGCACCTGAATCAACTCGTCTCGGTCACCGGGCACATGCAGGTCGCCGGAGACGACAAGGTTTATCTCGACTCCAGCCTCGGCGGCAGAGGCCTGCAGCATTTCCACAGCCTGGCGGATCAGCATTTCGAGGTCCACAATGCCCGTCGGGCGGCGATGGGCGTTGAGCTCGATGCGGCTCAATGACAGCAGATCGTCAATAAGCCGCGCCATGCGCTCCGCCTGGGTCCGCATAAGCACCAGAAATCGCTCACGCGCGGAGGGATCATTTTTGGCGGCTCCCTGCAGCGTCTCGATGAAGCCGAGTAGCGAGGCAAGCGGCGTTCGCAGTTCATGGGAGGCGTTGGCGACGAAATCGGCACGCATGCGCTCAAGTTGCTGTTCGCGCGTGAGGTCGCGAAGCAGGATGATGATCTCCGGCCGTTCCGGCAGCGCGCTCTCGGATTTGGCGACGGGCGCAATAGAGGCTTCGAAACGCCGCTGGAGCGGGATGCGCTGCTCGAAGTCAACACGTAAAGGATCGCGATTAGCGATCACGTCCTGTACCGCATCGAGGATAACCGGCGAGCGAACCGCGTGGGAGATATGCTTGCCGGTCAGCTGCGTCTCAAACACGTCTTCGGCGGCACGGTTGGCTATCGCCACATAACCATCGCGGTTCAAAAGCAGGAACGGATCGGGCAGCGCGTCGGCCACGGCGGCAAGCAAAGCGAGAGGTTCGCTCGGGTGAGAATTTTCTTCTCTCGGCGGCAGTCTGGCGGGGTCGCGGGTAAACAACCTAATCATGCAGTTGGCGCGGGCAAAGGCTTGCGTGCTATCAACATATCCCTCTCATATAGCTGGTTTTTGCCGAAATCTACCGGGAGCGAAAGATGACTGTGGGTGGACAATTGCCGCCGATCGATGAAGGAATGCTGAAATTCTACAAGAAGCTGAATGCGGCCAGCCCGCCGGAAGCGGTCGACTGGCCGCTGCCGGAGCAGCGCAAAAGCTGGAACGAGGTGTGCCGTTCCTTCGCGGCTGCAAGGCCCGAGGGCCTCGTCATCGAGGAAATCACCGTCGAGCGCCGCGACGGCAGCGTACCGGTCCGGGTCTATCGGCCTGCCGGCGGGGAGGAAAAGCCGGGCGTCATCTATCTGCATGGGGGCGGATGGGTGCTGGGAAGCATCGAGACGCATGACGACATGTGCGCCGAAATTGCGCAGGGCGCAGATGTGACCGTTGTCGCGGTGGATTACCGGCTGGCACCGGAGCATCGACATCCGGCACAGCTCGAAGACAATCTGGCGGTGCTGCGGTGGATGCGGGAGAAAGGTGCTGCCCATGGCATCGATGCCCGGACCATCATTGCGGCAGGCGACAGCGCCGGGGGGCAGATGAGCGCATCGCTCTGCCTGTATCTCAGGGACAGAAAACTCAAGCAGCTGCAGGGGCAGGTACTGATCTATCCGGTGCTCGGCACCGATCTCGACACACCCTCGTATGTGCGCAATGCCGAAGCACCATGTCTCACCCGCGAAGAAATGATCTTTTATTGGGAGTCGGTGCTTGGGCCGCGCGGCGGAGCCAATTGGAGCGACAAATACATCGTCCCCCTGCTCGAGACCGACTATTCGGATCTCCCGCCCGCCTTCATCACCGCGGCTGCGCATGATCCGCTTCACGATGAGGCCATTATCTACGGGGATCGGCTGAACGCCGCGGGCGTTCCGGCAAAAGTCAGAAGCGAACCGGCCCTGACACACAGCTACATGCGGGCACGTCATGTCTCGCCCGTGTGCAAGGCCGGATTCGACGCAATCGTCGGAGCCATCCGATCGCTCGCGCATGCGGGACACATGTAGCGCTGCGATGAAGATCGTAAAAGGCCTCCCCCGCAAAATCCGGGAAATCGTCAATGAATGGATCGCGATGCCCGACGGCGTGAGGCTTGCCGCGCGCATCTGGCTGCCGGCCGAGGCCGAAAAGCGCGCCGTTCCGGCAATCCTGGAATATCTCCCCTACCGAAAACGCGACGGGACCAGCGTGCGCGACGCGCTGACCCATCCCTATCTTGCCGGACATGGCTATGCGGCCGTGCGCGTGGACATGCGGGGCAGCGGCGATTCCGAAGGGCTTCTGCTCGATGAGTATACGAAACAGGAGCAGGACGATGCGCTCGCCGTGATCGGATGGATCGCCGAGCAGAAATGGTGCTCGGGCCGGGTCGGCATGATGGGCATCTCCTGGGGCGGGTTCAACGCGCTGCAGGTGGCAGCGCGCCGCCCGCCGCAGCTCAAAGCAATCATCAGCCTGTGTTCGACGGATGACCGTTACGGAGATGACATACATTACAAGGGCGGCTGCCTGCTCGGGGAAAACCTCGGATGGGCAGCGACAATGTTTGCTTATTCCTCCAGACCTCCCGACCCGCTGATCGTCGGCAAGAGCTGGCGAAATAGATGGCTCAAAAGACTGAAGAACGAACCCCTGCTGATCGCGACATGGCTCAAGCATCCGCACCGCGATGATTATTGGAAGCACGGTTCGGTGTGCGAGAACTGGACCGCCATCGAAGCCGCGGCGCTCTGTGTCGGCGGCTGGAATGATGCCTATTCCAACGCGGTGCCGCGGCTGGTGCAGGGTTTGAAATCGCCGGCCAAGGGGATCATCGGCCCCTGGGCGCATAAATATCCGCATTTCGCAGTGCCGGGGCCGCGGATCGGGTTCCTGCAAGAAGCATTACGCTGGTGGGATTTCTGGTTGAAGGGCGAGCCGACGCGAGTGCTGGGTGAGCCGAGCTTCCGCACCTATGTGATGGATGCCGTTCGCCCCGGAGCCTCGGTCAGCTTCATTCCGGGGCGGTGGGTGAAAGACCATATCTGGCCGTCGGACAGCGTTCAGCGCCAGCGCCTCCATTTCAACGGCCGCAGCCTCGCCCGCGAGAGCGGCAGGGACGACGCCCTGGCTATCTCCTCGCCGCAGCATACCGGACTTGATGCCGGCGAATTTTGCATCATCTGGCTGGGGCCGGAGTTTCCCGGCGACCAGCGACAGGATGATTCGGGTTCGCTGACCTTCGACAGCGCCGCTTTGGCGGAAGCCATCGACATCGTCGGCGCGCCTGTCGTGACCTTGACCTTCAGCAGCGATAAGCCGGTCGCCTTCGCGGCGGTGAGGCTGAACGGCATCTGGCCCGATGGCGCGGTTTCGCGGATCACTTACGGGCTGCTCAATCTGTGTCACCGCGACAGCCATGAAACGCCGCAGCCGCTCGAACCCGGGCGCACATATACGGCAAGGATCAAGCTCGACGACATCGCCGTGCGCCTTCCGAAAGGACATCGGCTGCGCATTGCCGTATCCACAAGCTACTGGCCGATCATCTGGCCGGCACCCGAGGCGGCGACGCTCACCGTCCATACGGGTGGAAGCTTCGTTGAAATTCCAGTGCGCGGCACACGGCCCGATGACCCCGCTCCCGAGTTCCAGGAGCCTGAAGCTGCGCCACCCTTGAAACGCAAGGAGCTCTCGCCGCCCGTTCAGAAGCGCGAGGTGACGATCGACCAGGCAAGCGGGGAAAGGCGGCTGACGATCCTGGACGACTTCGGCCGCTATGAATTGCCGGAGCACCGGCTGCAAATGTGGGAATGCGCGCGGGAAAGTTATTCGATCCTGCCGGACGACCCGCTTTCGGCCAAGCAGTCGATCCACTGGAGCGAGGAGCTGGCGCGGGGGCGATGGAAAATAAGGACGGAAACTTATTCGGAACTAACCGCCACGCGCAGCCACTGGCTCATCAGTGCCAGGCTCGAAGCCTATGAGGGAAAGCGCAAAATATTCGCCCGGCGCTTTGAGGAAAAAATCGAACGCAAGCTCGGCTAGCGCTGCGCAGAAATGGGAACACTTCCATAAACGTCATGCGCGGACGTGATCCGCGCATCTGCCGCTGGCACGAGATGGCCGGATCAAGTCCGGCCATGACGACGTGGTGGGTGAAGAGAAGCTGGATTTCAGCGTTCGCTGGAATGACGATGAGGGGTGCCGGGAGCCGAGTTATTTCGTGCTGGCAAGTGGGTGCCGAATTTGTCAGTATCATGGAAAAGAAGAATATAGCCACAGGGTGAGGGCTAGACATGCATCCGGTGCTCAAAACCGTGCTGCAGCGGTTGGGATTGGGTCTCGTCACTTTATTCGTCGTCTCGATCGTGATTTTCACGGCAATCGAAATGCTGCCCGGGGACTTCGCCAAGGCGATTCTCGGACAGGCGGCCACGCCGGAAACAGTGGCGGCTTTCCAGAAAGAGATCGGCCTCGATAAGCCGCCGCATGTGCGTTATCTGAACTGGATCGGCGGAATTCTCCAGGGCGACTTCGGCTCTTCCTTTTCGGCACGGGGCGACTATCGCCGGCAAGTGATCGATATCATCGGACCGCGCCTCAAGAACACGCTGTTTCTTGCCTCGATCACGGCATTGATTTCGGTGCCGCTGGCTCTGGCTCTCGGCCTTCTCGCCGCGCTCTACCGCAACAGCCTCTATGACCGGCTGATCAATGCGACCGCGCTTACGGTGATATCGTTCCCGGATTTCTTCATCGCCTATATCCTGATGCTCATACTTGCGGTCAACCTCGGCTGGCTGCCGTCGCTGGCTAAAATCAGCCCGGACATGACGTTCGCCGAGAGGCTGCACCGCGCGGCCCTGCCGGTGCTGACGCTCACGATGGGGATATTGGCTTATATGATGCGAATGACGCGCGCCTCGATCATCGGCCTGCTGGCGAGCCCCTATATCGAAATGGCCGAGCTTAAAGGCGTGCCCAAGAGCAAAATCATCCTGAAACATGCATTGCCAAATGCCTGGGCGCCGATCGTCAACGTCATCGCCTTCAACCTCGCTTATCTGGTGGTCGCGGTCGTTGTGGTGGAGGTGGTGTTCGTCTATCCCGGCATCGGCCAGGCAATGGTGGATGCAGTGCGGGCGCGCGACATTCCGGTGGTGCAGGCCTGCGCCTTGATCTTCGCTGCAACCTATATACTGCTCAACCTCACCGCCGACATCATCGCAATCGTCACCAATCCGAGGATACTGCATCCGCGATGAGCGAAGCATCAATCAAGACCGGACAGATTGCAGCACGCCGGACGGTGGCGCAAAACACGCTGCGGCTACTCAAGTCGGCACCCGGAACCGCATGGTTCGGAATAATCGTCATCGTGATCTACGGCGTGCTGGCGGTGTTTGCCCCGCTGATTGCTCCTTATGGAGAATCGCAGGTTCTGGGCGATGCCTATCTTCCCTCTTCTGCCCAGCATTGGCTCGGGACGGACCAGCTCGGGCGCGACCTGCTGACCCGGCTCATCTACGGAGCACGCAACACGGTCGGCATCGCGCTCCTCACGGTTCTCTTGTCGTTTGCGCTCGGCGGGTCGATGGGCATTCTATCGGCGATCTTCCGCGGCTGGCTCGACCAGGTCCTCGGCCGCATCGTCGACGTGTTCATGTCGATACCGCAGCTGATTTTCGCGCTCATGCTGCTGTCTATCGTCGGGCCGTCGGCGACCAACATCGTTCTGATCATCGCAGTGCTCGATTCGACGCGTTTCTACCGTATCTCGCGGGCGGTCGCGATGAATGTCGCGGTGATGGATTACGTCGAGGCGGCGCGGTTGAGAGGAGAGAGCACCTCCTGGATCATGTTCAAGGAGATATTGCCGAATATCCTGCCGACTCTCGTCGCTGAATTCGGCTTGCGGTTCTGCTTCGTGTTCCTGACCATCAGCTCGCTGTCGTTCCTCGGCCTGGGCATTCAGCCGCCGACTGCCGACTGGGGGTCGATGGTGCGGGAGAATGCGACCCTGATCAATTACGGAAGGTTCACGCCGCTGCTTCCGGCGGGCGCGATCGCGCTTCTTACGGTGGCGGTGAATTTCGTGGTGGACTGGTTCCTGCACAAGAGCAGCGGGCTACGCGATGAAAAGTGACCGCCAGGCTACCGTCCGCGAAAAAGGCAAGGCCCTGGTCGAAATCAAGGGGCTGCGCATCGAAGGCTACAGCGACGACAAGTGGCACGAGATCGTCAAGGGCATCGACCTGACACTCAACCGCGGCGAGGTTCTGGGCATCATCGGGGAATCGGGCGCCGGCAAGTCGACGCTCGGCCTCGCCGCCATGGGCTTCGCGCGGCCCGGCTGCCGCATCCAGGCGGGCAGCATCCGCTTCGATGATATCGACCTGATCAAGGTCAGCGACGCCGAGAAGCGGAAGCTCTGGGGCTCGCGGATTTCCTATGTGGCGCAAAGCGCTGCCGCGGCGTTCAACCCGGCGCATCGCATCATCGATCAGACGGTCGAAACGGCAGTTGGCCATGGGATAAGACAACAGGCAGAGGCCGAGAGCGATGCGCGCACGCTCTATGCCCGGCTGCGGCTGCCGGATCCTGAACACATCGGACAGCGCTATCCACATCAGGTGTCGGGCGGGCAGCTGCAGCGGGCGATGACGGCCATGGCGATGGCAT
>DATFOT010000116.1:0-4490 GCA_035265265.1 Aestuariivirgaceae bacterium
ACAGGCCGGAATTGGTCAGCGACAGGTCGAGATCGCCGATCCGGATCGGAATGATGCGCTCGATCTCGAACTGATGGATCGGATCGATGACCTTGTGGCCCTCCGCTGCGGCCGCCGCTTCCGTGCCGCTGACCGCCTCTGTTGCTGTTGTCGCCACGATCAATCCTCGTCGTCTTCGTCCGCCACCGGCTTCGCCGGCGCCTTACTTGTGCATGAGCCATTTCCAGTCGTGCTGCGGCGCCAAGAGCTGGGCAGCCAACCGTAATCTATTGCATGTGCGATGCGCGTGCAGAGGACTCACCATCAGGTCGAGTCGGCGGCTATATGCCTCCACACGATCAGGCGTGACATGACCCGCAGCAGGCAATGATGAATCGAATCCTTCCCTGCTGAGAACAAAATCCAGAAAGTAACCGTAGTAGCGCAGAAGGTCCTTCCGTGACGCATAGGCCGAAGGCACGTGGCTTGAGCCGCTTTTCTCGGCGGCAAGCCATGCCTTACGATCTGCGTCCGGCCAAAGTTCAATTGGCAAGAGCCGAGTACAGGAACTCTTACTGAACGTTCCAATTTTCAACTGCCCCTCTCCTTTCGAGAGATGCCGTCCTCAAAAGTTCCACTGACTATAGCCGATGAACTGCTCGGTAGAGATTGGGCTGAAGTCTCACCTTTCTCTCAGCACTCGCATATGAGACCACAGTCCAATCACCAGAGCGAAGCACTTGGACTAAACTGCCAGTTTCGAATTCGGAATAAAGATTAATTGACTACTATGAACCTTCACAGCTCATTCCCTGTCGCGATTATAGGCGACGACTTCGAAAGCAAGAATGCCGTCGGGCGCGGCATGAGAGAGCTGGCAGCCACAATCGAGAAGGAAGGGTTTCGGACTGTCTGCGGCATCTCCTATGAGGATGCCAAACGCCTGGAAACAGACATTCACGGACTGCGGTATGCACCTGGCGAGGGAGAAAGACGCCGCCTTGTCGACTGCATTAGCGAGGAGGAAATTCGATGATTCCTCGCGACGTCAAAGCCCCCACAGTAGGCATTCCATTTCACAAGATGCTGAAAGTGGTAGCAATCGTCGATCGAGAAAATCCGCAGTCGAAAGAGCTGCTGGACCAGATCAGAGCCCAGAATTTCGAAGTGGAGGTTCATAACAGTTTCGCGCGCGACGTTTCGGAAGATGCCTCTGTGGGTGCGTATATCGGCTCGGTTGAGAATGGGCGATTGGATGACGCGCGCCGGTTCATGAGCGCTGTCCGCGGTGCGGGCTTCCGGACGCCCCTATGGGCGTTGGCGGATTCACATGGCATCTCAGAGATCAAGGTTCTCGAGCTGTCGGGCGAAGTGGATGGCTATATCTATCTCGGGCAACAGACTCCCTCCTTTTACGCCAAGCAGGTTGTCGCCAGCCTTGTCAACTACGGTAAGACGCTGCTCCCGCCGTTTTTTGGCGGTTTGATGGCTTATGACGGCGAGGCGAACATTGCTTTCGACTGCCCCGGGCACCAAGGCGGGCAGTTCTATCGCAAGTCGCCTGCGGGCCAGTTGTTTTTCAAATATTTCGGCGAGAGCATATTTCGAAACGATCTCTGCAATGCCGATGTCGATCTAGGTGACCTTCTGATCCACGAGGGACCCGCCGCAGAGGCGCAGAAGAAAGCGGCTGAAATTTTTGGCGCCGACAGTACTTACTTTATACTCAACGGCACAAGCACCTCCAACAAAGTCGTGACAAATGCCGTTCTCAAGAGCGGCGACCTTGTGCTTTTTGACCGCAACAATCACAAGTCCCTTCACCAGGGTGCGTTGGTGCAAGCCGGTGCAATTCCCATCTACCTTCCTACAGCCCGCAACGCCTTTGGCATGATCGGCGCAGTCGATTGGGAAGCATGGGACGAAACAAGTCTAAGGATGCGGATCGCGAAACATCCGTTGGTCACCGATCCGCAGCGCAGCAAGGCGGAGCGCCCGTTCCGCCTCGCCTGTGTTCAACTCGCAACATATGACGGGACGATCTACAACGTAAGCAAGGTGCTCGAAAAGATAGGTCACCTCTGCGATTACGTCCTCTGGGATGAGGCGTGGATCGGCTATAACGCCTTTCATCCACTTTTTGAAAATCACAGCCCCATGCGGCTGAAAGAACTTCCTCCCGAGATGCCGGGACTTTTTTCCACGCAGTCGGTCCATAAGCAGGGTGCCGGACTTTCTCAGGCCTCTCAGATTCACAAACGCGATGCCCATATCAAGGGGCAGAAACGGTACATTGAGCACAAGCGGTTCAATGAATCGTTCCTGATGCACGTTTCGACGTCTCCGCTTTATCCAATCTTTGCCTCTCTGGACGTCAATGCCAAGATCCACGAAGGCAAGGCGGGCGAGATGCTTTGGGACCGCTGCATCGAGCTGGGCATAGAGGCGCGCAAGAAATTCCGTGAGTTCGTCCACTATTACGAGCGTACGGGCCGCACTGATGAGGAAAGATGGTTTTTCGATCCCTTCGTGCCTGATACCGTAACAATTCGCGGCTCGAAGCATACAAGCGACGTAAGCGACGTTGCGTGGGAGAGCCTACCTACGGAAACAATAAAGCGGGAGCAGCAGTGTTGGAGCCTTAAACCCTCCGCAACGTGGCACGGATATTCCGGCTACCACGATGGCTATGCCATGATCGATCCCAATAAGCTCACGCTGCTTACTCCAGGGATCGACCGGAAAACCGGAGACTATCGCTCCTTCGGACTACCCGCGACCGTGGTCGCCAATTTTCTTCGCGAGCAACGAGTAGTAGCAGAAAAATGTGACCTTAACAGCTTGCTGTTCCTGCTGACCCCGGCAGAAGACGAAAGCAAGCTCAACACGCTCGTATCGAAGCTAGTTAAATTCAAAAATCTTTGGGATCGCGATGCACCCTTGGCGGATGTTCTGCCGACTGTTTTCGCCGCCCACAGCAGCCGCTACGCCGGCTATTCACTTCGCCAGGTCTGCGGCGAGATGCACGACTTCTATCGGCGAGCCGGTGTGAAAGACCTACAGCGTCTCTGCTTCCGAGCCGCGAGCTTTCCGGAGCCCGCAATGTCTCCGAAAAAAGCCTATGAGGCGCTTGTCGCCAATGACGTGGATTATCTGCCGCTGGACAAAATCCAGGGCCGCATCTCGGCAACGCTCGCCCTTATTTATCCCCCCGGCATAGGGGTCATCGTTCCTGGTGAACGCTGGGACGATCGAGCTAAGCCGATGCGTGACTATTTCTTGGCTTTCCAGGAGTCCTTCAACCGCTTTCCGGGCTTCAACTACGAAGTCCAGGGCGTATTTCAGGAGCGGGTTGATGGGCAAATCAAGTTTCATACCTACGTTGTCCGCGAGTAAGCGCGGAAAAGGGAGCGCGAAACATGGCTGACTTGTCCGTTAAGGCCGTAACCGAGGTAGCTACTAAAAAGAAAATGAACCTCGTCCAGCTCACCTTTATCGTCGCGGTCAATATGATGGGGTCTGGCATCATCATGCTCCCTGCGAATATGGCGCAGGTCGGTGCCATCTCACTCCTGTCCTGGCTGGTGACGGCGGTCGGATCGATGGCCATCGCATACGGTTTCGCCCAGGCCGGCCTCTTCAACCAACGCTCTGGCGGAATGTCGGCCTATACCGAGGATGCCTATGGCAAGCCAGGCTACTTCATTGTCTTTTTTCTCTACTTCTTCGCCTTGGCTATTGGCAATGTTGCCGTGGGGATCTCTGCAGTTGGTTATTTGGCAGGCTTTATCCCATGGCTGACGTCGACCCCAATCACCACCTGCATCGGGCTCATCGCGCTGCTTTGGCTTACGACAGTCGCAAATTTTGGTGGGCCGCAAATGACCGGCCGAATCGGATCAATAACGGTTTGGGGGGTCATCATCCCCGTCGGACTAATCTCGGTCATAGGTTGGTTGTGGTTCAGCCGGGGGACTTTTGCTGCGGCATGGAATCCGAACGGACTTAGCATTGCCGCGGGTATGGGGTCGAGCATCTCGCTGACGCTCTGGGCCTTTCTGGGCATGGAGTCTGCAGCACAGAACTCCGACGCGGTGGAGAATCCAAAGCGCGACGTGCCGCTCGCCTGCCTGTTCGGTACACTCGGTGCCGCCGTGATCTACATACTGTCCACCACGGTAATTCAAGGCATCGTCCCGAACGCAGAGCTCGCCGCTTCAACGGGACCCTTCGCGCTAGCTTATGCAAAAATGTTCAGCCCGGCCGTGGGCTCCATAATTATGGCACTCGCTGTGCTCGCATGCCTCGGTTCACTGCTTGGCTGGCAGTTCACGATCGCCCAAACGGCGAAATCGGCCGCCGACGAACACATGTTCCCTCTATTCTTCTCGAAGGTAAACAGTTTTGGCGCACCGATCATGGGCATGATCGTGCTTGGCGTGGCCCAGACGCTTCTGGCGCTCATGACCATCTCACCCTCTCTTAACGAGCAATTCTCGGTCCTCGTCGGC
>DATFOT010000117.1:0-2376 GCA_035265265.1 Aestuariivirgaceae bacterium
CAAAAATCACCGGGGTGGAGCGCCCTTGCACCATCTTGTTACAACTAAAGTTGGCGCCACCGCGAGGTGCCGCTCCACCCCTCCTTCATCCCGGAAGCGAAAGCTGGCGGACGGATTTTCTATGTGTGAAGTTTGAAAGCGCGGCGAGTCTCTTCCTCACACCCGGAGGCAAGGATGCCCCGATCAAGTCCGGGCATGACGTTGTTGACTCTACACGATCCCTGCCGATGCCGTACCGCTCGCCGGCCGCTCCTTGGCCTTGGCGGCGCGGTAGCCGCTCGCCCGATAGGCGGCAATGGGATCGATGGCGCCCTGCTTGCGCCGCCGCGCCTCCGCGAGAATCGGCGACACGTCCGTGTTGAACGCCTGTTTCACCAGCTGATGTCCCGCCATGACGTCGCTCCCGTCCTGCGCCGCTGCCAGCGCCTCGCGATCGACCAGCAGGGCGCGGACATAGGCGCGAATGATCTCCATCACCGAGGCGATGAGGCTCTCGATGGGATCGGTGACATTATGCGACTGGTCGATCATATAGGCGGGGGCGAATCCTTTAGCCCTGCGCGACGCGGCATCCACGAGCTCGTTGAAAATCAGGAAAAGGCGGAACGGATCGATCGAGCCGGAATCGAGATCATCGTCGCCGTACTTTGCATCGTTGAAATGAAACCCCGCGAGTTTTCCCGCCCTGATGAGCCGGGCCACGATCTGCTCGATATTGCTGTTGGGCGCGTGATGGCCGAGATCGACGAGGCATTTCGCCTTGGGTCCAAGTTCCGTGGCAGCCATCAGGCTCGAACCCCAATCGGCAATCACGGTCGAATAGAACGCCGGCTCATAGAGCTTGTGCTCGAGGAACAGGCTCCAGTCATCTGGCAGCTTCGCATAGATTGCCGTCATGGACGCGATGTACCGTTCGAACGCCGCACTCAAATTCGACTGGCCTGCGAAATTCGACCCATCGGCGATCCATACCGTGAGCGCCGAGGAGCCGAGCTTCCGGCCGATGTCGATGCATTCCAGATGATGTTCGATCGCCTGCTGCCGGGTCTCCTTGTCGGAGTGCGTCAGCGAGCCGAGTTTATAGGAGAGCCGCTGGCCCTTCTGATCCTGGAACGTGTTGGAATTTACTGCATCGAACCCGAGCGCATGCGAGGCCGCTGCCTGGCGAAGGGCGCTGTAGTCGGCGACCTTGTCCCAGGGAAAATGTGGAGACACGGTCGGCGTGGCGCGCGTCAGCTGATGAATGACGCCGCAATCTTCGAGCTTGTCGAACACGTTGCGGGGCTCGCCCGGCCCTGGAAATCGGCCAAACCGCGTGCCGCCCGTCCCGACACCCCAGCTCGGCACGGCAACGGCGAAGGTCATCGCCTTCTGCGTCACCTGCTCGATGTCGATGCCCCGCCGCTCGAGCTGGCGGGAGAGCGCGCCGAAATCCTCGCCGAGCACTGCTTCGCTTTTCCGGTTTTCGGCGCCGATGAAATCCTCCGAAATGGCGAAGCTCATCCATCACCTCGTAAAGGCTTGTGCGTGGCCGGCATCGACATTGATGAAATTGCCGGTCGATTTGGCCGACAGATCGGACGCAAAGAAATAGACCGCTTCGGCGACGTCCTCCGGATAGACCGCGCGCTGCAGCAGCGATCGCTTGCGGTAGTGCTCCTCGAGTTCTTCTTCGCTGATGCGGTTGGCCGCAGCGCGCTGCTTGCGCCATTCGCCTTGCCAGATTTTCGAGCCGCGCAGCACCGCATCCGGGTTGACCACATTCACCCTTATGCCGTGAGCCGCCCCTTCGAGCGCCATGCAGCGGGCGAGATGGATTTCCGCGGCCTTGGCCGCGCAATAGGCCGATGCGCCGGGCGAAGCCGCTATGGCATTCTTCGACCCGATGAAGATCATCGAGCCGCCGAGCCGCTGGCGCTGCATGAGGCGGTAGGCCTCCCGCGCCACCAGGAAATAGCCGGTGCCGAGGACGGACATGTTTCTGTTCCACAGCTCGAGGCTGGTATCCTCGACCGGGGCGGCCGAGGAAATGCCGGCGTTGTTCACCAGAATGTCGAGCCCGCCAAAGGCCAGGACGGAGCTGTTGACGGCCTCCACGACGGCCGCCTCGCTCGTCACATCCATGCTCGCGCCGGCCACATTGTCCTTGCCGAAACGCTGGGCGAAGGCCTCGACCGTCTCGGCAAGCGCGGAGGCATCGATGTCGGCAAGCATGACGCAGGCACCTTCCGCCAGAAGTCGAGCGGCGATAGCCGAACCGATGCCGCCGGCGCCGCCGGTCACCAGGGCAACCCGGCCCGAAAGGGATTTCGCTTTCGGCATGCGCTTGAGCTTTGCCTCCTCCAGCAGCCAGTACTCGATAGCGAAGGCCTCCTG
>DATFOT010000118.1:0-3361 GCA_035265265.1 Aestuariivirgaceae bacterium
GAGCTGCCGCTGCTGAAGGAACGATTCCGTCCGGATTTCGTCGCGGTCAACGGCGAGAATGCCGCGCATGGTTTCGGCATCACAGAAGAGATCTATCATGTGCTGCGCGATGCCGGTGCCGATGTGGTGACGCTCGGCAATCATTCCTTCGACCAGCGCGAGGCGCTGGTGTTCATCGAGCGGACGCCGGAGCTTCTCAGGCCGGTCAATTACCCGGCCGATACGCCGGGGAGGGGAACGGCGCTCCTGCCCGCCAAATCGGGGCAGCAAATTCTGGTGATCTCGGTCATGGGACGGGTGATGATCGATCCGGTGCTCGACGACCCGTTCGCGGCGATCCAGCGCGAGCTTGAGCTCTGCCCATTGCGCCGCGGTGCCGATGCGGTGATCATCGACATGCACGCGGAAGCGACCTCGGAGAAAATGGCGATGGCGCATTTCGTCGACGGAAGAGCGAGCCTCATCGCGGGAACGCACACACACGCGCCGACATCCGATCATCAGATCCTGCCCATGGGAACGGCCTATGTTTCAGACCTCGGCATGTGCGGGGATTATAATTCGGTGATCGGCATGGACAAGACGGAGCCGCTCAATCGCTTCCTGCGCAAGGTGCCGAACCAGAGGATGGAGCCCGCCAAGGGGCCGGCAACAGTGACCGGCATCGCGGTCGAGACGGATGATGCGACGGGACTGGCGCTGAAGATCGCGCCGATCCGCATCGGCGGCAGGCTTCAGCCGACGCTGCCGGACTTCTGGTGAACGCCAAGGCGGGGCAGGGTGCCGATTGTGGCGAAGCGGGCGAGCCGGTCCATCAGCAGGAGCGCTCTCGTCCATTGCCGTGATGCATTGCACGGATCGTTGCCGAGCAATGCCCGTTCGCCGGCGGCGAGACCGGTCTCGATGCGGGCCGTGAGCGCGCCCAGGGCCATCGCCTCGTGCAGGCAGGCACGCTTCGGCTCGCCCAGGCACAGATCATGCACGCGCCTCAAGCCGGAATAGGCAGCCGTGGCCGCCAGCCCGTCTGCCGCATGCGCCAGTTCATTCACAAGATTTGCTTGCGCCGTCATCTTAAGTTCGCCGTCCGTTCCTGAGGGCAGCATCGGACGAGAGGCTTTAAGATGGGGTTAAGCAGCCGCTTTGGATTTCAGACAAATATCTCTATAAGCCGAGCAAACCACCCATAATTCTATTCCAGCGGGAGCGGTTGCGATGGCCGGCCATTCACAATTCAAGAACATCATGCATCGGAAGGGCAAGCAGGATGCCATCCGCTCCAAGCTCTTCGCCAAGCTCGCCCGGGAGATCACGGTCGCGGCCAAATACGGCGTGCCCGATCCATCGTCGAATGCCCGGCTGCGACTGGCGGTGCAGAATGCCAGGGCCGAGAATATGCCCAAGGACAACATCGACCGGGCGATCAAAAAGGCGGCCGGCGGGGATGCGGAGACCTATGAGGCGATCCGCTATGAAGGCTATGGACCGGGCGGCGTGGCGGTGATCGTGGAGGCGTTAACCGACAACCGCAACCGGACGGCGGGGCTGGTGCGCTCGCTCTTTACCAAATATGGCGGAAATCTCGGCGAGACGGGATCGGTGTCGTTCATGTTCAGCCGGGTGGGCGAGATCACCTATGGGTCGCGGGCCGGATCGGCCGACAAGGTTCTCGAGGCGGCGATCGATGCGGGAGCCGACGACGTCGTCTCGGATCAGGAAGGCCATGCCATTTATTGCGCGGCGGATTCGCTCAGCGACGTCTCGGCGCAGCTTTCCAAAACGCTCGGCGAGCCCGAGGCGTCGCGGGTGGTGTGGAAGCCGCAGACCATGGCACCTCTCGATGAAGAGAGGGCGCAAGCGCTGATGAAGCTCATGGCCGGCTTGGACGACGATGAAGACATCCAGAATGTCTATTCAAATTTCGAGGTGTCGGACGACGTGCTCCGGAAGCTCACGGCGGCGTGAGACCCGCGAATCTGCCCCTGGCACGAGATGGCCGGATCAAGTCCGGCCTGTAGCACGTCATTCGCGGGCTTGACCCGCGAATCTGCCGTTGGCGCGAGATGGCCGGATCAAGTCCGGCCATGACCTCTTCTTTATTTTTTCGTCACCCTGACGAAAGTCAGGGTCCAGCTTGGAGCGTCTGAGCGTATGAAGCTGGATTCCGGCGTTCGCCGGAATGACGAAGGAAGGGACGCGTCATATGCGGACGTGATCTGCGCATCTGGCAACTGAAAGAAGGTTGTCGAGAGGAGAGCCAAGAAATTTAGGTCGGAGAACCGTCGAATGCGCCTTGACTTTTCGCGTCCTTGCAATCTTAGATAGCGTTT
This sequence comes from Aestuariivirgaceae bacterium, assembly GCA_035265265.1. Lineage (GTDB taxonomy): Bacteria > Pseudomonadota > Alphaproteobacteria > Rhizobiales > Aestuariivirgaceae > DATBLQ01. The sequence continues at coordinate 2,328 of DATFOT010000118.1, forward strand.
ATTGTTTAGGTAATTAAAAGTTTGTATAGGGGGCATAATGTCGGCGAAGCTCTGGGCGGGGCCATTTTGCCTCGCGATTGGCCTTTTTATTGGTGAGGAAGCTCTTGCCCAGGACGCCGAGAGCGCAAAATCGCAAACAACCTCCCGGACAGAGATCAGCCGGCCGATCGTAGATCTGGTCGCCCAGGCCGAACAGGCGCAGGGCGCAAAGGACAATGCCTCGAGCGGCAAAGGCACGGCCCAAGATTCGGTCACCAGCACGACGCTGTCGACCACCTCCACGGTAACATCCACGTCAGTCAGCAGCGGCGCGACGGGCGGCGCGGCACCGCGGCAACCGATCCTGCCGTACAACGGCACGTTCGATACGTCGATCTTGATCAGAGTGCCGGGTTTTCATGGGATCGAGCCGAAGATCACTTTCCACTATAATTCCGCACAAGGCATTCGCGACTTCGCCCGTCCGGGCGGAGAGCTCGGCATCGGGTGGAACATCTCCGGCCTGTCGGTGATCGAGGCGGCGAGCACCGGGCGCGGCGTGCCGAAGTTCGACGGCAGCGACAGCTATCTGCGCGACGGCTGGGAAATCATCAGCTGCACATCGTCGATGACGAGCCCGAGCTGCACGAGCGGCGGCACGCATGTCATGCGGGTCGAGACCTATGAGCGGCTCAAATATGATTCCGCTGCCAACACATGGGAGGTGACCGAAAAGGACGGGACGAAGCTGCTCTACAAGCCGCTGGGCGACGGACAGAGCTATGATACCGGCAACAGCACGACCGTCAGCCTCGCAACGAAATACAGATGGCTCTTGCGCAGCGTGACCGACACCCATGGCAATGCGGTCAACTACAGCTACTCGTGCGATGGTATCCCCAACTGTTATATCGACAAGATCACCTATAACGGGACGACGATCAAATTCTACCGCGAGGCGCGCAGCGATGTCGTCACCTATGCCACGGGCCTTGGCCTCGGCAGCGTCGGCTATCGCATCAAGAGTGTGGATGTATCACTCAGCGAAGGTCGTG
>DATFOT010000119.1:0-3711 GCA_035265265.1 Aestuariivirgaceae bacterium
TCGAATGGTGCCATGGGCGGGGCATGGATCTGACCCTCATCGAAACCATGCCGCTCGGCGATATCGACGGCGACCGGACCAATCAGTATCTGCCGCTGTCGCTCGTCAGGGCAAGGCTTTCCGAGCACTTCACTCTCGATAACATCGCGCACAGAACGGGCGGACCGGCACGCTATGTGAGGGTTAAGGAAACCGGCGGCAGATTGGGATTCATCACACCCCTGACCCATAATTTCTGCGAGAGCTGCAACCGCGTGCGGCTGACCTGCACCGGCACGCTTTACATGTGCCTCGGGCAGGAAGACGCCGCCGATCTGAGGGCGCCGCTCAGGGCTTCGGAAGGCGATGTGGCGCTGCATGCGGCGATCAGCGAAGCGATCAGTCGAAAGCCCAAAGGCCATGATTTCATCATCGATCGCCGACACAAGAAGCCGGCACTGGCCCGCCACATGAGCGTAACCGGCGGATAACTGCAACTCGAGGATTGGAAACCATTGGCCCGTCCCAGCCGTTAGAAACACGGCGAGGTGACAGCATGACTCCGGATACGGCGATCGATCAGCACTTACGGGAATTTCTGCAGCAATCCAACTTTGCGACCAAGGGCGGCGTGATAACCGATCTCGACGGCACTGCCGTCCACGAAGATCGCGGCCGTATCTATATCCCGGAGCCGGTTGAGTTCGGGTTGAAACAGCTGCACAGTGCGGGGCGACGGTTCATTCTTAATTCGCTGCGTTTTCCACTGTCGGTCATGCGGACGTTCGGCAAGGAATGGTACGCCATATCCAATGCACCCATTCCGCTGGTTTCGCTGAACGGCAGCCTCATTGGACGGATCAACAGAAATGCCGAGGGTGAGCTGGCTTTCGAAGAGATCGAGGCGTTTCCGCTCACCGTGAAGGAGATCGAGGAGGTGCTGAAGGGCGTCGGCGGGCTCATCCAGAATGGCATTAAGGATATTCTCGTGTTCTATTATCCCCGCGACTGGCGGATGGGCGAGATCATTTGGACGCCGGTCCCTGAGAATGTCATGCGCGTCAAAGAAAAATATGTCAGTGCGTCGGCGGTTACCGCGGTGGAATTTGAGAAGTTGCGCGACCAGCTGGCCTTGGAAGAGATTTGCATGATCTTTCTCCTGATCGACGTGCCGCAAGATCAGCTGATGGCCTATCAGCATACGAAGCGAACGAATTTCTTCACGCGAAAAGGCGTGGACAAGCTGTTCGGCGCGCAGAAAATTTCGGTGCACCTAAATATAGATCTTACCCACTCGATTGGCGCCGGTGATACGGAACTCGACCGGTTCCTGTGCGGGGTGGGACTGGCGGTCGTGGTAGGCAATGCCGAGGTGACCTTCAAGGGCCTCATGCAGACGATCAAGCTTCGCGATGCGTTTCAGTTCGGCAGCCTGTTATTCCGGCTGGCAGAGTTGCAGCGAGAGCGGAACTGATGCCGACGGCGCAGCCGCCGGCCGAGGTCAACGCTTCCAGGGCCCGTGCCATGGCGCGAAAGATCATCAGCCACCATTTCAGCGCGCCGCCACTACGGCTGGTGGGGCAGGATGGCGGCTTAAGCAATCATGTGTTCATGGTGAAGCATAAGGAGGGGGATTTAGTCGTTCGACTGTCGTCGGATCCGGCGAGGATCAATGCCTATATTAAGGAGCAATGGGCGGCCGCCAAAGCCAAGGAGCTGAAGGTACCGGCGCCTGAGATTTTGGAAGTGGGAAACCAAGTCATACCATTTCCCTATATGGTTTCGCGCCGCGCAGAGGGCAGCGAGGCGACCTTCCACCCAAAGCGCCTCGAGATTTTGCGCGAGCTCGGCAGCATAGCAGCGCGCATCAACACCATCCAAACGACAGGCTTCGGAACGACCTTCGACTGGTCTAACAATCAGCTTTCGCTCAATGACAGCTGGGAGGAATTTCTGACGAAGGAGCTGGACATCGAAAGTCGTCTTGGAATACTCAGCAAGCGCAAAATGCTGTCCCGGCTGCAAATCAGGAAAATGTCGGGAATTCTGCGCGCCATGGGCAAGAAGCGGGTTCGGCCGAGCCTCAATCACGGTGATCTGCGGCTGAAGAATGTGCTTGTCAGCCGGGAGGGTGCAATCAAGGCCGTCATAGATTGGGAAGACTGCATCTCCTTGCTGCCCTTCTGGGAGCTGTCGGTGGCATTGCACGATCTTTCCATCGACGAGAAGCAGGGATTCCTGGAAGGCTATGGGCTGAAAGAGCCAAAGATCGTCGAGATGACGCCGATGGTTAAAGCGTTGAACGTCATCAATTACGCGCCGGAGATCGAGCGCTTAGCGGAGGCCAAAGACTTTGCCAGGCTCGAACAATACAGGACGAGGTTAAGCGGCGCTCTCGATCTGTATTGTCTCTGACGTGAGGCCATCACGATGACAGCGACGTCGCTGCACCTGCCGCAGCAGGATGTGGTGAAGGGCAGCCTCTATATGGCGATCGCAATGGCTGCTTTCGTCAGCAACGACACATTGGTGAAGCTGTTGGCGAGCGATCTGCCGGTGGGCACGTTGGTGTTCATCCGCGGAGCTTTCGCCAGCGTCATCCTCCTGGCGGCCACAGCCGTGAGCGGAAATCTGGAGAAGCTGCCGCTCCTTTTTTCGCGCGACGTGACCCTGCGCGCAGGGACGGACGTGATCTCCACGCTCTTGTTCATTACGGCACTCGTCCATATGCCCATCGGCAATCTCACTGCGATCGTTCAGGCAGCACCGCTGGTCGTCACCGCACTCGCCGTGATCTTCCTCAAAGAACGCGTGGGCTGGCGAAGAACTGCAGCGATCATTGCGGGCTTTACAGGCGTCGTCCTGATCACCAAGCCGACAGGAGACAGTTTCGACGGGTATTCGCTCCTGCCGCTGATCGTCGTCGGCAGCGTTGCGGTTCGCGATATCATCACCAGGCGCATACCGGCAACCGTTCCGGTACTGATCGTTGCCCTGGCCAACAGCATCATGGTGACGGCAGGTGCGTTCGTGCTGGCCCTTTTCGAGGGCGGCCTAGAAATGCCGACCATCGCGCAAGCGCTCATACTCGGCGCGGCCGGCGTCTTTCTGTCGCTCGGTTATCTCTTCATGGTGAACACGCTGCGCTACACCGACATATCGGCTTCTGCCTCGATCCGTTTCTCGGTGGTGCTGTGGGGGCTATTGTCCGGTTTCCTGGTATTCGGCGAACGACCCGATGGGCTTGCCATGGCAGGTATCGTGCTGATCGTGGGCTCGGGGATATACACGCTGCATCGGGAAGCGAAGCTCAAAAGGCTCCGTAAAGCTCAGACAGCGGCATAGGTGGCAAAGGCATAGACCGTCAGCACCACCGCCCAGACGAGTATGAAATTGCGCAGCAACCGCCGCGACACGCGCAGGGCGAGCAAGGTGCTGACGTAGCCGCCGACCGCCGTTCCGGCGCCCATTATGAAGGCGGGCATCCAGGCAATGAGGCCGGCGGCGGCAAACAGCAAAATACCGATGAGCGTAACCAAGGTTATCACGAAGTTCTTCACCGCATTGGCAACGAGGATGTTGTCCTGGCCGAGAAGCTCGTAAATCGCCAGCATGACGATACCCATGCCGAGGCCGAAATAGCCCCCATAAATGCAGATGACGAATTCGAATCCGTACAGGACGAGCGGAAAACGACGACCCTCGAAGCCATAGCTCTGCTCAAGCCTGGTT
>DATFOT010000120.1:0-12781 GCA_035265265.1 Aestuariivirgaceae bacterium
CGTCGTTCATCCGGAAGAACACGACCGCCCCATCCTCGAACTGCTGGCCTGTGATACCTTTCGTCTCCAGACCCATTCCGTCGCGATAGAATGTAAGGGATCGTTCGAGATCGTCCACAGCCAGGGTCAGAACATTGATGCGCGATTTCATACCATCACCTCCACGGCGTGTGATGCAACTGAGTTTTGCAAATATGTCCGGGAAACATGGATCGTCTAAGTCTTCGATCGCTGGTCGAGCTTGGAAAAAACCGATCGGTTCTTGTTTTCTTCCATCAGCCGCGTGAACCCCGCAATCGTGTCGAAGCCGAGACCGCGCGGGAGGCCAGTTTCAGGATCCGGTTTGATCTTGTCGTAACTCGCGCCCGCGATTTTCTGCCATTTGCCGGCGGGCCTCTTGACCTCGAGGTTCACGACCGTTGCCTTGAACACCATGCGGACAATGGGCTCGTTGGGACGAGACGGTTTTGTCAGGCTCGGGCAGCCTGCGATCACCTGCCATCCATTTGCCAATGCCCACCGGGTCAATTCGCCATCATCCATGCTTGAATTCCATCTTGCATGCCGCCTCACCTGCCGATCTGGTAAACATAAGCCGTTGTAATACCAAGCTCATCGGCGATTGTCTTAGCCGGAACCTTGCGTTTACGGGCAGCAAGAATCTGCTTCTTGAGCAGCACCACGTCCGCGGCCGATCTGCGCTTCCTTTTTCCGCTGCCATTCCTAGCTTTGGAATTCGTCGGGGTGTCGAGGATCTTTTGCGCGACCGAAACAATGGTCGCAAGAAAGGCGCGTTCGTTTTTCTTCAGTTTCATTGCTCTTCTCATTGTTATGAAAACCCGGCTAGCTGCCGCAGGCAATTTATATACAGCTACAACAGGCACTTCACATAAGCCTATTCGTCGCGCTTCCCTAGGGTTGTCAATTGGCGAAATCGGCCGGGCAAAGGCATGCGAAGCGTTTATAATGTGCATAGGCCAGGCCTGCGGCCTTACGATAAAGCTGAAGGGCAGATGAAAGGCTTCACGTGACTATTGCTTACATCAATCGCATCGCGACGGCCGTGCCGCCGAACGACGTGCATGCTGCTTTCCTTAACTTTGCCAAGTCGCTTTTGCCCGACCCATCGCGTTCAGCACTTTTCGAACGCATGGCAAAGAAGTCGGAAATCGAGCATCGTTTCTCGTTTTTTTCTCCTGCGCAGAGTTCAGGCGGCTCGGCAATCGATCGAGATAATTTCTATGTACGGGGCAATTTCCCCTCGACGGGCGCTCGCATGCAATTTTTCGAGACCCACGCGCCGGGGCTAGCGGAAAAGGCCGTCGATCGCCTTCAACTTGGAGCGGACCGAGCACTGATCACTCACCTGCTCGTTACCTGCTGCACCGGTTTGTCGGCGCCGGGGCTCGATCTCGAACTCGTCGAGCGCTGCCGACTGCCTCGAACCGTGGAAAGGACATTCATCGGCTTCATGGGTTGCTACGCGGCGATCAACGCACTCAAGATGGCCCGCCACATTGTTCGCTCCGAACCTCATGCGCGCGTGCTCGTGGTGAACCTCGAGCTGTGCACTCTTCATCTTCAAGAGACACAGGAATTCGAAAGACTGCTGTCATTTCTGCTGTGGGGAGACGGCTGCTCTGCTTGCCTGGTGTCGGCGGAGCGGCGCGGTTTCGAACTGGAGGATTTTTGCGCGCTGGTCGTCCCCGGCAGTCGCGAATTGATCACATGGAACGTAAGGGATTCAGGTTTCGACATGCTGCTCTCCGGCCAAGTTCCCGCCAGCATCCAAGAAGCGGTCAAGGGAGGCCTCGCTGAAATCCTGCACGGCTTGCCGGCCGAGGCGTTCGGCCTGTGGGCGGTGCACCCCGGCGGGCGCACGGTTCTCGACGCGGTGGAGCGCGCCATCGGACTGGCACCGGCCGCCCTTTCGGCGTCGCGAGACGTCTTAAGACGATTTGGCAACATGTCCTCGGCGAGCGTCATGTTCGTCATGGACGCGCTGCTTCGGTCGGCCGCAACGGGCAGCGCTGGCTGCGCCATGGCATTTGGTCCGGGGCTCGTCGCTGAAACCATGCGATTTCGCGCAGTCGGGATCTAAGCCGGCGTCGAGGGAACCAATGGCATTTCCGCGCCGCGTGGAGCCGGAATGGCTGGACAGCCTGCCCAATGAGGACCCCGATGCCGCAGCTTCGCGCCGTGATCTCCGGCGCCTTAACTCGCTGATGTGGCACGCGACAATCCTGGCGCGAATATTCAGCGCCGAACCAAACTCGGCAAAACCTCGCTCCCTATTGGACATCGGCAGCGGAGACGGCACCTTCATGCTCGCCCTGGCGCGAAAGCTCGCCAAACGCATGCCAGGCGTGATCGTGACCATGGTCGATAAAAATACGGGCGTCAGCGAGGAGACGCGCGGAAATTTCAGCGCGCTAGGCTGGGAGGTTGTCTCCGTGAAGGCCGACGTCCTGGATTATCTCGACAATGCCGATGCGGCAAGCACGGATGCAGTGATCGCCAATCTCTTTTTGCATCATTTTTCCGATGCGGCGCTCACGCGGCTGTTTAGCCGTGCTGCGGCCGTGGCGCCGCTCTTTGCCGCCTGCGAACCGCTCCGCGCATGGTTTCCAATGGCGGCGAGCCGATTATTATGGACGATCGGATGCAATAAAGTGACACAGCATGATGCTTCCGCCAGCGTCAGGGCGGGGTTTCGTGACAAGGAACTCTCCTTGCTTTGGCCGGAGGACCGTCGGTGGCAGACCGCGGAACGCCGGGCCGGCCCGTTCAGTCATTGCTTTGTGGCGCGCCATGTTGCCTAGCAAAACCAGAGCCTATGATGCGATCATTGTCGGCGGAGGTCCGGCCGGCAGCACGGCAGCGCTTCTGCTGAGCAAGGCCGGCTGGTCCGTGGCGGTCGTAGAGAAAGCCGTTTTTCCACGCCGAAAGGTTTGCGGTGAGTTCATCTCCGCCGCCTCACTGCCGCTGCTTGCCGAACTCGGCGTCGATAGCGATTTTGCGACTTCGGCGGGGCCGCCGGTTCGGCGAATTGCTCTCTATTCCGGCGATGTGATCGTCGATGCACCGATGCCCAAAGTCCAGTCAGCGGCCGCCTGCTGGGGCAGAGCCCTGAGCCGGGAGCAATTCGATTTGCTGTTGCTCGATGGCGCCGCCCGTGCGGGAGCCCATGTCTGGCAGCCGTGGCGGGTCGATTCCGCCCGCAGAAGCGGCGATCGCTGGATATGCTCGCTCGCGGGCGAAAGGATGCAAGACCTATCGGCGCCAGTCTTGATCGGTGCTGCAGGTTCATGGGAGCGGGGGCCGTTCCCATCGGCTGAGCGCAGCAGCCATGATGGCAGGGAATTGCTCGCCTTCAAGGCGCATTTCCGGGATTTTGATCTTGGCCAGGATGTCATGCCGCTTCTTGCTTTTCCGGGCGGTTATGGCGGTCTCGTCAACAGCGATAACGGGCGGGTGAGCCTCTCCTGCTGCATAAGGCGCGATCTTCTCGGTCAATGCCGGCGCGCCGCAGCGGGGCGGGCCGGCGATGCGGTCCTCCACCATATTGCACGCTCCTGCGCAGGCGTTCGGCAAGGGCTCGGCCGCGCCACGCTCGATGGCGCTTGGCTTGCAGCCGGACCGATCCGCCCCGGGATAAGGAGGCCCTATCTTGGGGGTGTTTTCATGTCGGGCAACATCGCGGGCGAAGCGCATCCGATCATTGCCGAAGGGATCAGCATGGCAATGCAATCGTCGTGGCTGCTGGCCCGCCATCTCATCGCGAGCGGAAGCGATCTCATGAAAGGGCGGGACCCGGCACGGGTCGGTGAGGCCTATACAGAGGACTGGCGCCAGACATTCGGATTGCGGATCAATGCCGCAGCGCTCTTCGCCGGATTGGCCGCCAGCCGCGCCGCCGCAAGCCTGTGCCGGCCGCTCCTGCAAAAAATTCCGATGCTCCTGACCCTCGGAGCGAAGTTGAGCGGCAAAACCAAGCTCCCGGCGCAGCTTTCGCCATCCGCGGAACAAGAAACTGTACACCTCAATATGTATTGACCAGCGGACGGGCACGATCGCTCAGCTGCTGGACGAATTTGTGCATGTGCCAGTGAATGGCGCATTTGAGCACGTAAACGCGCAGGACCTGCGGCTCTGGGCGATCGCGCAGGAAAGCCCAGAACCGGTGGCGGTAGATGCGCCACAAATGCCGATCCGGCACGTGTACGGCGAGGCGAGCAAGCAGAACGAAAGCTTGGAGCAAGCAGAGCATATCGCGCCTCCAGCGCAACCAAGGACGAGCGCGCGCATGGCTCTGCCAAGCCCGATCGATGCTGATACGAGCATTTCGATATAGGTCGTCCAGGCGGTCGAAATAGGCATTGGGTTCATAGAGCTCGGTCATGAGCCGAACGAATCCTTCGCTCAGTTCATCGCGGGTCATGTTGAGGGGCAGCACGTTGGTGCCATGGGCCGGGTTCTCCGATTCATCAAGCCGCCCGGCAAGCTTCATGCGGTCATAGAGCGGCGTCTTCGGGATGGCGGAAAGCATTCCGATCATGGCAGTCGGCACCCGTGCAGCGGTAAGAAAGCGCCGCTGGGCTGCGAATACGCCGGCATCGTCATTATCGAACCCGAGGATCATGCCGGCCCAGACTTCCATGCCTTTCTCCTGGATGCGATGGAGCTTCTCGATCATGGTTCCGCCGCGCCGCAGGTTCTGCAGTTTCTTGGTCTCCTTCAGCGATTCCTCGTTTGGACTTTCGATGCCGACGAACAATGCACAGATATTGGCATCGATCATAAGCTGCATGGCCTCCTCATCATCGGCAAGGTCGAGCGAAGCCTCGGTAGCGAACATGATCGGATAGTCGTGCGCTTTCTGCCATTCAACGACGTGGCGCAACACCTCCTTCATTGCTTTCTTGTTCCCCACGAGATTGTCGTCGACGATGAAAACCTGGCTGATGTTCTTGGCGCGCAGTGCTTCCAGCTCGGCAATGATTTGCTGCCCCGTCTTCAGGCGGGGACGCCGTCCGAAAATTACAATGATGTCGCAGAACTCGCAGGTGAAGGGGCAACCGCGCGAGAACTGAACGGAGCCGAACGCGTATTGGTCGATTTTGATGAGATCAAGCCGCGGCGGAGGCACCAGGGCCATATCGGTCTTTTCCGGCTGCTCGTAACGGCGGGCATGGCAACCCCCTTCCCAGTCCTTCAGGAACTGCGGCCAGGTCTCTTCCGCCTCGCCGATGAAAACCACATCTGCAAGGTTGTCGAACCACGCCTCATTTACAGAGACCCAGGGTCCGCCAACGATGGTGAAAATCTTGCGGCGCCTCAACTCGATGAGAATTTCACGGATCCGCCGGCGCTGCACGATCATGCCGGTAACACCGACGATGTCGGCGCGTGCAAGCAGATCAAAATCGATGGGCTCGACATTCTCGTCGATAATAGTGATGTGGTGGCGCTGCGGCACCAGCGCGGCAAGGAGGGGCAAAGCGGCGACCGGCATGACCGATCGTTTGCCCAGCAGCGGCATGGCATATTCCATCCCCCAGAAGGAGACGTCGAATTTCGGATTGACGAGAACGATCGTTGCCACGGGGCCTCCGGGGCTTTGCCGGCCTATCAATAGCACATTTGCAGGGCGGATGCAGAGCGGGCCGGCCGGGTCGAATCCTCCTCAGCGGCACTGAAACTGCGGCTCGTCAATGCCGAGCGTGTCCAATGTGTTGAACTGGTGCAGCGCGCCTTCCACCGGCGTAAGGCCGACCACGGCATTGGGTGTCGCCAATAGGATCGGCTGGCGGAGCTGGCGGTTCCAGGGACGGAACGATCCGGGAAAACCCTTGTAGAGCTCGAGAGTTAGATTTGGATCGAGGAGCGCTTCCGCGAGCGGGCGCTCGGGCGTTTTACGATTTTGTACCATGGCTTCTGCGATGGCCCGCACGGCAACCCACACTGCCCAGTCCTGGTCGGTCATCGGGCGACCGGTGCGTTTGGCAAATCGGCGATTGAGCTGAGGTGCGCCATGGCGCTCCCAATAGATATGCCAGGCCAGAGGAACGAGGCCTTCACTGCCGATGACAGGGCGGGGATCCATCGTGTTATAGGGAACGAAGGGTGCAAATTCGCGCGTCGTGTCGGCAATGAAAACGACATCATAATGCGCACCACCGGTGAGGAGGCGCACATTGTTCCGTTCGCGCTGGCGGGGATCATTGCCCAGCACGAAATGCCGCACGTCCACGATCGACAGGCCGAATTTTTTGGCGGATTCCTGGAACGATTTCGAGAATGCGGCGTCGCCGGGCGTTTCACCTTCGAGCACAAGAATTCGCGTCCAGTTGCGGGCGATGAGACCCTGCGCAAGACCGTCGGTCAACATGTCGAGCGAAGGCATGGTGTGAAAGAGATTCGTCCGACAGGCTCGCTGGCGCAGCTCCACCTCCTGGTGACGCGCATTGAACAGCATGAGCGGCTTCGTGGCGGAGCCGAGGGCCGCCGCCAGCGTGTCCTCAAGCGGCAAATCGAGAATTGCCGCGGCTATGCCGCTTTGTGAATACAGTGCATGGAGGGCCGCGGAGGGATCTTCTTCCTTGGACAGCGTCCGGCGCAGAAGAGTGAACTTCACCCCAATCGCGGCGCCGGTGGCGGCTGAATCTGCGATTGCGAGCTCCGCAGCCGGCAGCGGCGATCTGTGTTCCACCGTGTAAAGGCCGGCATAGCCCTTCGTATCGGCATAAAGGGGATCTTCCAGCCGCTCGATATAGCCAATGGAGACTTCGCGCAATTCGGCAGAGACGACGATATCCCCCTTAAGGCCACAAAGCGCCAGCAGGACGAATAAGATCAGCCTATTCATCGTCGATGAGAATCGCATAAGGCACCTGCCCGACCGGAATCGACGTCAGAGCCGCCAGGGATTCGGTGTCGATGATCACGATGTCATCGGAGAGTCCGTCGGCCACATAGAGCTTTTTGCCGTCAGCGGTGAGCCGCAGGCCCCAGGGGCGCTTGCCCACCAGTACGTAGTCAAGGACTTTTCGGCTGGCGACCTCGACTATCGCGACATGATTGGCACGTCCGAGCGCGACATAGGCGCGGGCACCATCTTGCGCCATCACGACATCAACCGGCGTCACCTGCTCCTTGCGCAGGCCTTTTGGCAGAAAGGGAACCGTCGCGACCAGCTCAAGGGTGGCGAGATCGATAATATCGACGACACCGGCCAGCTCGGCTGAAACCCATAATTGCTTGCCATCGGACGTCAATGCGAGGCGGCGCGGCCTGGTATCGACGATGACGGATTTGACAACGGTTTTCGCCTGCAAATCGATGACGTGCACCAGATTGGCGGCCTCGGATGCGACGAAGGCGAAATGGCCGTCGGGCGTGATCAACACGCCTTCGGGTTCTTCGCCGGTAGGGTAGCGGGCGGTAATTTCACCGGTCTGCGTGTCGAGAAGGCTGGCCACCGAGTCGTCTTCATTGGAAATCAGGAGATGCCGGCCATCGGGGTGCAGAGCGAAGGTTTCCGGATCCGGCATGCCCCGGTAGAGCCGCTTGAGTTCGAAGCTTTCGATATCATAGAGGCCGATCGCATTGTCGTCTCCGCATGCCAGGAACAGGGCCGTTCTGTCCCGATTAAACGCGATGCCGCGCGGGCGAGCGCAGACCGGCACCGTCGCAACGACAGTGTCATTGCGGTCAAGGACCGTCATGGTGCTGCTTTTTTCGTTGGTCACGAAAATACGGCCGGTCCCCTTTGCCCAGGCCGGCTGAGCGGAACATGCGAGAAGGCAGGCTATTGCCACCCTGCCGATCCAGGCCGAGATTTCCCGCTCGACTTTTTTCCTCATTGCGCGTTGGCTTTACAGTTGATCCAGGCTGGGCAAGGCATGAGACTATCGGATAAACCCGTGGTGAAGAAGCCCAACGGATGCGAAGAGAAGTTTCGCGATGGTTTTGTCGATCAGCAACGTCTCTCACGCGTATGTCCGGCAAAAAGCGATCCACAATGTCAGCTTTGACGTTCCGAGCGGCGGCGTCACCATGCTTCTCGGACCGAACGGAGCTGGCAAGACGACCCTGTTCTCGCTGATCGCGCGCCTCCTTGCGCTGCAGCATGGGAGGATTCTGATCGAGGGCCAATCCATAGAAACGGCATCCGCGGGGGAGGCGCGTAAGGTCGGGATCGTGTTTCAGCAGCCAGCGATCGATCTCGATCTCTCGGTTCGCCAAAATCTCCGTTACTTCGGACGGCTTCTCGGCCTCGCTTCGGGAGAGCGCGAACGGCGGCTGCAAGATGAGCTATCCCGTCTGGGGTTGGCGGACAGGGCCGGAGAAAAGGTCCGGGTACTGAACGGCGGCCACCGGCGACGCGTTGAAATCGCCCGAGCGCTGATGGCCAAGCCCAGTTTGCTTTTGCTCGATGAGCCGACCGTCGGCCTCGACCCGGCTACACGGCGCCTGCTCGTGAATTTTCTTCACAGGCTCGCCAAGGAGGACAGGATCGGTATTCTCTGGGCGACACATCTCGTCGATGAAGTGTGGCCCGAGGACCAGGTGATCGTCTTGGCGAAGGGGAAGATCGCCGCACGCGGCACGCCGCAGCAGATACTGGCCCATTCGAAGCGCGATCATTTCGGCGCTGCATTCGAGGCGCTGACAACAGGGGACGAGCAATGACAGCCGGCCATGCGCTGCGTGCGCTTCACGGCGTGCTCACACGCGAGCTGCTCCGCTTCGTGCAGCAGCGGGCCCGCTTCTTCGCCGCGCTCGTGCGGCCTTTGATTTGGCTCTTCGTGTTTGCTGCAGGTTTCCGGGCAGCCCTTGGATTTTCGATCATCGCGCCCTACGAGACCTATGTTCCTTATGAGGTCTATATTACACCAGGCCTTGTCGCGATGATTCAGCTGTTCAATGGCATGCAATCCTCGCTCTCGATGGTGTATGACCGCGAAATGGGTTCGATGCGCGTTCTGCTGACATCCCCTCTGCCGCGCTGGTACATTCTGTTCTGCAAACTTTTATCAAGCACGCTCGTTTCCCTGCTGCAGGTCTATTGTTTTCTGGCCATCACGCCCCTGGTGGGCGTCAAATTTCCACTCGCTGGATATTTCGCTGCGGCCCCTGCCCTTGTGCTCACCGGCATGCTGATGGGCGCGATCGGCCTGTTTCTCTCATCGCTCATCCGGCAGCTTGAAAATTTCGCCGGGGTCATGAACTTCGTGATCTTTCCCATGTTCTTTCTATCGAGCGCGCTCTATCCCCTGTGGAAGATGCAGGAGTCGAATGATCTTCTCTATTATCTATGTTCGCTCAACCCCTTCACTCACGCCGTCGAGCTCATCCGCTTCGGTCTTTATGCCAAATGGAACGGGCAGGCTCTCGGCTGGGTGATGCTTTCGCTCGTCGTTTTCTCGGGGTTGTCGGTCATTGGCTATGATTCCAGGCGCGGCCTGATACGGCGGCACACAGGCTGACGGTCATTGCAGCAACGTGACAAATAGGTGACGTGACGCTGAAAACCCTGGAGCGGCGGAAATAACCACTTCCAGTGTGTCGCGAGGGGGGTTTAGAGAACCCCTGCTAAATATAAAAATGGCAGGGCGTCATGCGAAAGTTGGCTATGCTGATTGCAGCGGGGATCGTCTGTGTATTCGTTTCAGCCCCCTATATTCTTGCAGCTGATATTGAACATTATCCAAGCCTTGAGTGGTCGAGCGTGACAGCGGCCTCCCCCTTTACGTCCGGGGAAGCTCGGCAATAGCCGGACAGGCAATGTCCCCGAGACTTCCTACGATCGATCAGATTCGGGATATCGCGGCTTTCTACGGAATGAACGTCACCGCGGAGGACGCCGCCTCGTTCCGTGGGCTGATGGCCGGCCCGATGGCATCCTATGCCAGGCTCGATCAGCTGGCCGAGCCGAAGCTCCCCGTCAAATTTCCCCGCACGCCCGGTTACCGGCCGACGGCAGAGGAGAATAAATACCAGGCCTGGTATTGGAAAACGAATATCAGCGGCAGCGGCCAGGGAGTGCTGTCGGGCAAGACCGTCGCGGTGAAGGACAATATCTGCGTCTCCGGCGTGCCGATGATGAACGGCTCACGCGTGCTGGAGGGCTATGTGCCCGAGATCGATGCTACCGTCGTGACGCGCGTGCTCGAGGCAGGCGGCACCATCCTGGGCAAGGCGGCGTGCGAGGATCTATGCTTCTCGGCCGGCAGCCATACCTGCGCCACCGGGCCCATTCGCAATCCTCACAATCCGCAGCACAGCACGGGAGGATCATCGGGCGGCAGTGCCGCGCTCATCGCCGCTAAAGAGGTGGACATGGCGCTCGGCGGCGACCAGGGCGGCTCGATCCGCACGCCCTCCTGCTGGTGCGGGGTCTATGGACTCAAGCCGACATGGGGGCTGGTGCCGATGACCGGGGGAATGCCGATATGCTATTCGGTGGACCATTGCGGCCCGATGGCCGGCTCTACCGAAGATGTGGCGCGGCTTCTGACCGCCATCGCCGGACCTGACGGCCATGATCCGCGCACGACGATCGCCAAGGTGCAGGATTATATGGGCGCTCTCGGCAAAGGGGTGAAAGGCATCAAAATCGCCGTCATGAAAGAGGGCTTCGCGCATCCGACAAGCGATGCCGCTACCGACAGGAAGGTTCGCGCCGCCATTGCCGAATTCAAGGCGCTCGGCGCCAATGTCGAGGAAGTTTCGATACCCATGCATTATGACGGTCCGCATATCTGGACCGGCATCATTCTCGAGGGCGCGGCCGAGATGATGATCAAGGGCTATGCGATGGGGAACAATTGGCCCGGCTATTACAGCACGTCGCTCCAGGAAGCTTTCGCGAGGGGCTGGCAGTCGCGCCCGGACGACGTGTCGGAGACGGTGAAACTCGTGCTGATGCTCGGCGAGTACATGCACCGGCACTATCACAACCGCTACCATGCCAAGGCCCAGAACCTGCGCGTGCTGCTGCGCCAGGCCTATGACAAGGTGCTCGAGACCTATGATCTCATCGCCATGCCGACCATTCCCTTTCCCGCCACCAAAATTCCCCCGCCCGACTGTTCGCGTGAAGACTATGTCGATGCCGCCCTCAACATGCAGCAGAACACCTGCCCCTTCGATGTCAGCGGCCATCCAGCGCTGACGGTTCCGTGCGGAAAGATCAATGGACTGCCTATCGGCATGATGCTTGTCGGCCGCCATTTCGACGAGGTCACGCCGATCCGGGCCGCACAGGCCTTCGAGCAGACCGGGGACTGGCAGGCTCGATGAGCCGGCGCGGAACTAATGTCCTTCCTTCGTCACCAGCTCGTTGGAGCTGTAAAGCACGATCTTGTCGGCGAGGATGGGCCCGGCGATCCTGATCACCTTCGCGACGGCGGCAGAGTTGTTATGCCGCTCCATGGCGGCAAGATCACTGAAACGCTCATAGGTCGTGAACACCTGCGGCTCGTCGATCGACTGGCTTATGAAATAACCGATGGTGCCGGGCTCGTCACGCCTCACGCTTTCCATCATCTCGAGCAGAGCATCGCGCATTGTCGCCTCATGACCCGGTTTGACCCGCAGGATGGCACTGATGCTGATCATTCGTATCGGCTCCTTCGATAGTTGCGGTGCGGCAACGCCTCAGCCTGCCATTCCGGCGAATTCGTGCAACATCTCCGGTTCGGCGATCTCTTCAGCCGCTACCTCGCGGGTAATGCGGCCCTTGTGCATGATCAACACCCGATTGGAGAGCGCCCGGATGAAGTCGAGATTCTGCTCAACCAGCACCACGGTGAGCCCGTAGCGGAGGCGGAGCGCCTGCAGCCTTTCGACAAGCTCTTCGATGATCGAGGGCTGGATGCCTTCGGTCGGTTCATCAAGCAGCACAAGCTTCGGAGCGCCGCAGAGGCAGCGCGCAATGGCCAGAAGCTGCTGCTCGCCGCCGCTGAGCGTGCCTCCGAGCCGGCCGAGCAGAGGCTTGAGACGGGGAAATTCGGCGAGGACCGGCTCGATTGCCAATTCCTCGCGGCCACGGCGGGCGATACACCCCATGCGCAGGTTTTCGAAAACGCTGAGGCCGGGGAAAATCTCGCGGCCTTGCGGAACATAACCGATGCCATGGCCTGCCCGAATATGCGGCGCAAGACGCGTGATATCCTGGTCGTTGTAGCGCACCGTGCCGCCCGTGGGTGCGAGGAAACCCATCAGAGTTTTGAGCAGCGTGGTTTTTCCCATGCCATTGTGCCCAAGCACGCCGACGAATTCTCCGTCCGCAACCGCGAATGAAACTCCGGTGAGGATGGGAATGCGGCCGTAAGCGGCCCTGAGATCGCTGACCACAAGCATTTCACGCCGCCTGCTTGCCGAGGTAGATGTCGCGCACCATCGGATCGCGCATGATTTCCTCGACAGCAGCCTCGCGCACGATCCTGCCCTGATGGAAGACGGTCACTTTCTTTGCGATCTCGCGGATGAACAGCATGTCATGCTCGACGACCACGATGGTCGCGGTCTGATTGACCTCGCGGATCAGCCTGGCTGTCCGGCTGGTTTCCTCAGCGCTCATGCCGGCTGAAGGCTCGTCAAGCAGGATGATTTTCGGCTCGCGCACCACGACCATTGCTATCTCGACCCATTGCCGCTGACCATGAGCAAGCTCCGCTACCGGCCGGCCCGCAATGGCGAATAGCTTGAGGCGATCGAGCACGGCAGATGCCGCTGCATTGGCCCGCTGCTTGGGATGGCTCAGGCGGGCCGC
>DATFOT010000121.1:0-5855 GCA_035265265.1 Aestuariivirgaceae bacterium
TTCATAAACCGATAATTGTCTTCTTCCTTCTCTGGCCGGATGTCCCTGCGGGAAAATCCCTGGGGATGAAACCAGGCGCGGTGAGCGTGCGGATAGGAACCGACGGGCCCCGTGCGCTCCCCATTGACGAACATGTCTTTCCACACCCCGGCCAGATAGGGCTCCAGAACGGTGGCGCTCGACCAATAGTTGTGGCAGTCGCAATCGACGATAAGGCTTTGCATCCCGGTATATTGCGCTCGGCTGCTCATTCGATAAAGCTTGTTGGTCTAGCTATTGTGATCGACAATTTCGATGGATCGCCATGCAGCTCGAACAGATCATTACCTTCCTGGACCTTGTGGAAACCCGCAGCTTTGGCCTGACGGCGGAGCGGCTTGGCCTCACTCAGTCGACCGTTAGTGCAAGGATCAGTGCCTTGGAGCGCGCGCTCGGCTCGACCCTGTTTTACCGCGGCCGCAGCGGCACCTCACCCACACCGGCGGGCCGCCGTTTCGAGGAACACGCCCGTTCGATCACCGCGTCTTGGGGATTGGCGCGCCAGGCACTCGGCACCATCAACCGGTTCGATGGTTCATTGCGCATCGCCTCTCAGGTGAGTTTGACCGACACTCTGCTCTTCGATTGGATGGACCAGATCAGGATCGAACTGCCGAAGGTGGCGCTTCACGTAGAATCCGATTACTCACCGCAAATGATCGATGATCTGGCTTTCGGGAATCTGGATATAGGAGTGCTGTACGCGCCGCGCTATCTGCCGGAAATACAATTCGAGCAGATCATGATTCAGCAGTTCGTGCTCGTGTCGAGCACGGCAGAGCGGCTGGCCGAAGTCGATCCGTCCTCCTATGTGCGCGCGGGATATACACCGGCCATTGAAAAGGCTCACTCCGAAATGCTCCCCGAACTTTCGCGCCCGCGCATTTCCGTCGGTCTCGACCTGCTTGCCGTGATGCATTTGAGACGCAATGGTGGCTCGGCCTATGTGCCGCAGCATGCGGTTCACGATCTGGTCAAGTCGCGGACCGCCAGCCCGGTGACCGATGCCCCGGTGATCGGCCAGCCGGTATTCGCCGCCGTGCATATCCGCCGCCGAACCAATACTGAGGTTCGCAAAGCTTTGAAAATTCTTCACGGCCTGCTGGCGACCGGCCGGTACGGCGATACCGGCGCCAATATCCCGGATCAGCCCCGCCGTTGACCGATTTTGGCGACCCGGGAAGATCAGACCTATTTGATCGGTAAGATAATTTCTATGGCGGCTCCGCGCTCGGCAGGAACAAGATGCCAAGTGCCATGAGCTTGGGCAATTAGGCTGCGAGCCATCGTAAGGCCGAAACCAGTCGCTTCGTTGATGTCGAACCCCGGCGGAAACCCCGGACCATCATCCACGATCTTGAGCAAGACCTGCTGGTCTTCCCGCCGGCACGTGACCGTAACATTGGCCTTCCCGATGGCGTGCTTGATGCTATTGGTGATCAGCTCGTTCAAAGTCAAAGAAAGCGCCACCGCTGTGTCGGGCGAAACTGGAAAATAGCCACTCGTCTCTACCGACAGGCAAACAAGGTCGCCATGCGAACCGGCAACATTTTTGCACAAAATCGGAACGAGGCTACAGAAATCTAACGTTTCGGTACTCTCGCTTTGATGAAGGACATCGTAGGTGGAGGCAATCGCACCGATCTGCATTTGCAGCTTGCCTAGCTTCTCGCGCGCGCTCTCATCATGAAGGTCACGGCGGTGGAATCCAACAATGCTCGATACCACCTGCAAATTGTTTTTTACCCGATGCTTTAGCTCGTTCAGCAATAGCTTATTCCGGTCAAGCGATTTTGTCAGCTCAAGAGTGCGGTCCGCAATAGCCTGGTCCAGGTATCTGTTTACTTCGTCCAGCTTTTGATTGGTCTGCAGCACGTCGTTTTCAGCAGTTTTGCGGTGCTCTACCTCTTCGGCAAGCTCCATTGCCGTCTGCAGGAAATCTTCCACTGAAAACGCAAGCATGAAGGTTGAAATCGCAATGACTAGAATTAAACCCTGAAGTGGAACGACACTTTGGATGTTTGATAAGGTCGCGAACGATCCCCCGATTGTAACAGCTGACCAGATTGCAGCGACGACCGTCCCTGAGACCGCGGCGCTTGCGCCGCGTACTCCAAAGCGCAGGGCAGCCCACATTAAGAATGTGAAGATCAAATAGACGCGAGTTGCGTCGGGTTGGTTAAAAAATATCCAGTATGCGGCAGCCGTCCAGCCTATGGCGAGACCGATGGCCTCGATGTGCCGGCCCGCTCGGTTCCCCCAGAGATAAGGCTTCCTCCATGAAAGAAGGACGGTGCCAATTATGAGAAGCCCCAGGGCATCTCCGAACCAGAAGACTCGCCAATAGTAAAAATAGTCCAGCTCAGGCGAGCCTAGCTTGTAGATGGCAGCGCCCAGCAGGGCAGCACTCGCTGATGCAACAATTGGCCCAGATACGAGGAACCCGACGAAGTCTGCCAGGCTGATAAGCCGAGAAGCGCCCTTATTAAAGGCTGTTACCAGGACTGCCGCCGTGGCCGCTTCCGCGAAGTTGACAGCACCATAGCCGGCGGCGGCCCACAAAGGATAGTCAGGCATATCGGCGGCGATTTCGGTGGCAACCGTCGCGATGAAGAAAATCCACCACTTATCGCGTGCTACGGACAAAAGGGTGACCAGGACTATCGCATTGGGCGGCCATATGATCACAATGCCTTCTGGAGGCAGTTGCGTTGCAATCCCAATCTTGGCTGCCAGAAAATATAAGGCTGCGAAACCCAACAGATGGATTGGCAGGCGCAGAAACTGCGTGCCACTCGGCCACAGCGCGGCGAAACGGCTCAGCGCATTAAGATTGGAAGCTAAAGACACAAACGATACCAACTCTAATTGGACAGCTGCTGTTTAGATTGGCAGCTTCTTAGCTTCATCGTCAATCGCGATTGCGCAGGGACGCGAGTTAAATAATTGGCGACCCCGGGAGGATTCGAACCTCCGACCAACAGCTTAGAAGGCTGCTGCTCTAATCCTCTGAGCTACGGGGCCGCGAAGGCGATCGGCTAAGGCTAATGCGTCCAGTTTTCCGGCTTGCCCCAGCGGAAATTATCGGAATAGGATTTCTTCTTTTGCCTCGTGGCCGGCGGCTCCACCACTTCATAGGCAATCCCGTGCTTCTCGGCATAAGCGATGGCCGCCTCGCGCGTGGCGAAGCTCATCCGCACCTGCTCCTTCGTGTCGAGCGAGGACGTCCAGCCCATCAGCGGCTCGACCGGCTTCGGCAGCTCGGAAGGAAATTCCAGGATCCAGCGCTGCGAATTGCCCCTGCCTGACTGCATCACATTGCGGCTCGGCAGATAGATACGCGCGGTCATGATGTCATTCTCTCCAATCAAATTCTGGCCGGGTGGTCGGGGCGGCCAGATTCGAACTGACGACCCCCTGCGCCCAAGGCAGGTGCGCTACCAGACTGCGCTACGCCCCGATCTCGACCCGGAAAGCTAGACGCCCTAAAGCGTGGTTCCGTTCTTATACGGATTTGGCCGAAAGCCGCAAGCTAGTCGGCATTGCCGAAAAACGGATGCCGCACCAGCGTGCCGGGCTCGAGCCCGAGCTTCCGAGCATTGCCCGAGCTCAGTTCCAGGACCGCCTTCACCGGCTCTGCCGATTCAATCACATCCAGCGACTGCGGAACCGTGCCGCTTTTAACCTCCGCTACCGTGCCGTCTGCCCGCAGGAACACCATGTCGAGGGGGATATAGGTATTCTTCATCCACATCGCCACGCGATGAGCCGTCTCATAGAGGAACAGCATGCCGCGGTCGTCGGGCAGCCGGTGGCGGAACATCAGCCCCCGTTCGCGCAGCGCCGGCGTGTCGGCGATCTCGACGCTCAGCATCCGCGCTCCGGCCGGGGTGTCGATGACGACGCTGTCGACACGCGGTGGCGAAGCGTCATCGCCATAGGCGATGCCGGGAAGCCAGGCAATCAGTATGAGGAGGACGAGCCCGAGGGTCCGAAGGCGGTTACGCGGATACAGCACTTCAGTCGGTTCCATGCCGGTAGAAGATAATGGGAGATGCTGAAGGCGAAGACCCTTCAGTTGGTGAGGCCGGGACCGCCCTCGAGCGTCATGCGGACTTCCGCCGCCATCTTGCCCTTGGGGCCGTCGCCGAAGCGAACATACACCCATTGATCGGGCAAAAGTTCGGCAATCGCCGTCCGCCTGAGCGTTTCCATATGGACGAAGATGTCCGGCATGCCGTCGCCCTCGGTGACGAAGCCGAAGCCCCGCGCGCGATTGAACCATTTCACTTTGCAGCGCACCCATGTGCTGGTCGGCGTCACGGTGACATGCGTGCGGCTCGTCCGTTCCACGGGATGGATGGCGGTCGAGGTGTCGACCGCGAGCACCCTGAGGCACTGCACGCCCTTCTGGCGCTCCACGGCCTCGCAGGTGACGCGGGTGCCTTCGAGCGGCGCGTCGTAACCGTCGCGCTTCAGGCAGCTCAGATGAAGCAGGACATCGGCGGCACCATTGTCCGGAATGATGAAACCATAGCCGCGCGCGACGTCGAACCACTTCACGAAACCGGTGACTTGATAGATTCTCGCCGAGCTCTCGGGACTCGGAAGACTCTCATACATTGAAACCCGCAGGGGGCCGCTCCCCGACATGACTGACACCTTGATTTGCCTCTGTGTCTTTTGCGTCGAACCGCTTCAACGCACCACGATGTCAATTTGCTCAACTGATTTTGTTTTGTACAGGGCCTCGCTCCGCAACTCGTGTAGAAAACGAACAACGAGCCCGTTTGTGAATCGGCACGAGTCATCGCGCCATGACTCCATAGGTCGACAAGACTCCGTGTTTGTTGAAAAAAACGCCGTGAACGGAGTTTTTCAAGGGCGTGATCGAGGCGCATAGATTGCCGCGCGATTGTTGCGGAATTGCAACTTCGATTTAACGCTTTCTTCAGGCCGCCGGCGAGGTTTTTGACCGGAAGTGATTCGCAAGGCTAAGGCTCGCCGCCGACAGAGTCTCCCCGATGTCCCGGTTGATCACCAGATCGGCCATCTCGTCGAAATCCGTCGACTCATTGTTGATGATCACGAGCTTCGCCCCCCAGCGCCGGGCGAGAAGCGGCAGGGTTGCCGCGGGGTAGACGCGCAGCGACGAGCCGATCGCCAGGAACAGGTCGCAGGCCTCCGTCGCGCCATGCGCTTCCGCCATCACCGTTTCCGGCATGGGCTGGCCGAAGGAGATCGTGGCCGTCTTCACGATCCCGCCGCAGAGCCGGCAGGCAGGCGCCCGTGCTTGCCGTTCCAGCTCCTCCCGCACCCAGTCGAGCTCGTGGCGCGTACTGCAGGCGAGGCAGCGCGCGAAGGTTCCATTGCCGTGGAGCTCGATGAGCTTCTCCTTGGGCACGCCCGACTCCTGGTGAAGATTGTCGATGTTCTGCGTGATGACATGGGCCGCTTTGCCGGTCTCCACCCAATGGGCGACGGCCTGGTGCCCGCGCCCCGGCTTTGCCCCGCGCATCGTCTCATGGAGTCTGAAATACCGCCGCCAGGCTTCGAGCCGAATATCGGGTGAGGCCAGGAACTCCGAATATTCGATGGGCTTGTAGCGCGTCCACAGCCCGCCGGGAGAGCGGAAATCCGGGATGCCGCATTCTGTGGAAATGCCGGCCCCCGTGAAGGCGACGAGGCTTTTCGCTTGCTCGACGAGCTCTGCGAGTTTCTCTATTTCGTTTGCCGCGCCAGCCATTATGATCTAGCCGCCCCCAATGTTCATAGCCAGGTCAACACATGAAATTCCTCCACACCATGGTGCGGGT
>DATFOT010000122.1:0-10612 GCA_035265265.1 Aestuariivirgaceae bacterium
CACATGTAAAGCGTGCCGGTGCAGGTCAGCCGCACGCGGTTGCAGCTCTCGCAGAAATTATGGGTCAAGGGTGTGATGAATCCCAATCTGCCGCCGGTTTCCTTGATTCTCGCATAACGTGCCGGCCCGCCCGTTCTGTGCTCGATGTTATCGAGCGTGAAGCGTTCCGATAGCCTCGCCCGGACGAGCGACAGAGGCAGATACTGGTCGGTGCGATCACCATCGATGTCGCCGAGGGGCATGGTTTCGATGAGGGTCAGATCCATGCCCCGCCCATGGCACCATTCGAGCATCGTGACGATCTCGTGCTCATTCACGTCCTTCAGGGCTACCATGTTGATTTTGACCTGCAAGCCGGCCGCAAGGGCCGCCTCAATTCCGTCGAGTACCTTATCGAGATCCCCCCAGCGGGTAATGGTCCGGAACTTGGCGGCATCTCGCGTGTCCAGCGATATGTTGATGCGCCGCACGCCGTGGCCCGCGAGGTCATTAGCGTAGCGTCTAAGCTGGCTGCCGTTGGTCGTCAGCGTCAGTTCTTCAAGCGCGCCCGTTTCGAGATGCCGCGACAGCGATTGCACAAGCTGCATGATGTTGCGCCGGACCAGGGGCTCGCCGCCGGTGAGCCGCAGTTTTCTCACCCCGCGCTCGATGAACGCCGAAGAAAGGCGGTCGAGCTCTTCGAGCGACAAAATGTCCTTCTTCGGCAGGAAACTCATGTCTTCTGCCATGCAGTACACGCAGCGGAAATCGCACCGATCCGTCACCGACACGCGCAGATAGCTGATCTTTCGGCCGAACGGATCGACAAGGGGCACGGCATAGGGGCTGACGATATGTTCCAATTCCTGTCCTCGGCTGAAAGGCCTTATTTCGGCTTCTCCCGGCCCCTCGTCAAGGGTGGCAGGTCAAAGCACTGCCTGATCCTAAGCCTCGATCCGCCGATAGGCGAAGGAGTCCTCCAAGGCAGCAGATTCGCGAACGGCGCTGCCTCGCAACGCGGTATTGTGGGGCGAAAGCGAGCAGGCCGGATCGGCCAGGGTTGCCGAGCCCGTGATGGCCAGCGCCTGGCAGCGGCAGCCGCCGCGGCACGAGTCTTTCCGGTCGCAGGTGACGCACGGCTCCTCCATCCAATCCAACTCTCGGTAGGCATTGAACGCTTTCGAGCTATTCCAGATGTCGTGCAGCGATCTCTCCGTGACCCGGTCGAACACCAGCCCGGCAATCGTCTCTGCCGCATGGCACGGCAGGACCTTGCCGGAAGGAGTGACGTTCAGGGCGCGCGAGCCCCATCCGCCCATGCATGCTTTGGGGAACCGCGCATAATAGTCGGAAACGACCGAATCGATGACGATGCGCCCGGAATGCACGGCACGCAGGCGCCGGACCGTCTCATCGGCCTCCACGACCTGCTGGTAGGAAGGAATGAGGGCTGCCCGGTTGCGCAGCGCCCAGCCGTAATATTGTGCGTGGGCAATCTCTATGCGCCGGGCTCCCATCCCGAGCGCCAGCTCCACCATCGCCTCGATTGAGCCGATGTTGCGCCGATGGATGACGGCATTGACCGTCAGCGGCAGGCCGGTCGCCACGACAGCCTCGCCGACCTTGAGCTTGCGCGCATGGCCCCCGCGAAATCCGGCGACCTGATCGGCATTGACGGGATCGATATCCTGCAGGCTGAGCTGCACGTGATCGAGCCCCGCGTCCGCCAGGGCAGAAACCTTGTCCCTGTCCAGGAGCACGCCTGAGGTAATCAAATTCGTATAAAGGTCGAGGCTGGCGCAATGCGAAACCAGCTCGAGGAGATCGGCGCGAGCCGTCGGTTCCCCTCCGGAGAGATGCAGTTGCAGGACTCCGAGCGCATCGGCTTCCGAAAAGACCTGTTTCCAGGTGGCGGTGTCGAGTTCCGCCGAACGCCGGTCGAGGTGCAGGGGGTTGGAGCAATAAGGGCACTGCAGCGGGCACCGGTGCGTGAGCTCCGCGAGAAGGCCGATGGGCGGGGAGGGGGCGTTCATAAATCGACCACCCGCTTGTCGGCAAAATCCTTGAGAAACGCCTCGACATCGGGCCGCACTTCCTCGGGCGAGGCGCCGAAGGCCGCGGCAAGTGCTGCCGACATTTCCTCAGCCGTTACACTGCCGTCGCAGCGCTTTAGAATCTCCAAGCCGATTTCGTCGAGTTCGAAGATGCGCTCCGGCGCAAGCAGCACCCATCGGTCGCGGACGCGATCATGGCGGAGTCGAACCCCGCGCGGCAGCCGCGGTCTGCAATTCGCCATGCTGTCCGTTTCGACGGTCAAGCGACACTCTCTGGATTGAAGGCCCCGGGCGGGCGGAATGCCGGCGTCACATAGGCATAATACAGGGCATCGAGCTGGCTCCACAGCACCGCGCATTTGAACTCGAGCGCTGCGATGGCTGCTTTCTGATCTTGGACGGTCCGCGCCTCGCGTTTTACGTAGTTGAGCGCAAAATCGGCATCGCGCGGCGCCTGGGTCAGTCGTCTGTCGAAATAAGCGAGCACATCGACGTTGAGAAAATCATAGCGCGCCAACATGCTGCTGACCCGTTCGCGGATCGTGCTCTGCGAGAACATTTCCGTGAGTGAGGAGGCGATCGCCTCGAGAAGGCTGCGTTCGCGCACGAAATGCACATAGGCCTCCACCGCGAAGCGCGTCGCCGGCAGAACGCCTTGCAAGGACTCGACATAGGCCCGTTCGAGGCCGAGGCCGTCGGTCAGCGCGATCCATCGCCGGATTCCACCCTGATCCGCATTGTCGCCATCGTGATCGATGATCCGCTGCCGCCATGCGCGGCGCAATTCCGCATGTTCCATGCGGGAGAGGATCGCCGCATCCTTGATCGGAATCATCGCTTGATAATAGAAGCGATTGAGCGCCCAGGCCTGCAATTGCCCTTTCGATAGCTTGCCCGCGTTCATTAGCTGATGAAACGGATGCTTATCATGATACCGCTCTTCCCCGACTTTGCGGAGCCCGGCCTCGAGTTGTTCTGCCGACAGGGGGGCGTTCACAGCACGATCTCGAAACCATCCGGCGGGACCTGCCAGCCTGCCGCTTCAACGGCCTCCCGTTCCGGCGAGCCCTCGCAATTGAGCGGATTCGTATTGTTGATGTGAATGTAAAACCTGTTCCGGCAGCGAATGCCTTTCAGTAATGTCAACGAGCCGTCCGGCCCCGATATCGGCATATGGCCCATGCGTCGTCCCGTCTTCTGCCCCACGCCGGCCGCGATCATTTCATCGTCGGACCATAGCGTTCCGTCGAAGAACAGCGCATCGACGCCGTCGATGGCATCGAGCAGGGCTTCATCCACTGCAGCACAAGAAGGGACATAGGCGATTATATTTCCCTTCCCGTCCTTAAGACGAACGCCAAGGGTGAATTCGCTCCGTACGTCGGTCACCGGCTCATTCGGTTCCATGTAAAGAGGCAGCTTTCCGCGGACCTGGAAGGCCTCTGCGGTGACACTGCTCGGCAGACGCAATGTCCCGTCGAGTGCATGCATGGCGACAAAGCCTCCGTCGAGAACGTTGAACATCGGGTTATCACTGATCGTCTGCAGCACGCTTGCTGTGGCATGAAGATCGAAGCGGCATCGCTCGCGCAGCGACAACAGGCCTCCGAGGTGATCGATGTCGCCGCTCGTCAGCAGGACGGCATTAATGGGGCTCCCGCGCGGCGACCCGTCAGGGCGCAGGGCCGGGGTGGCGGCGATTTGCTCCCGGATGTCGGGTGAGCAGTTCAGCAGCACCCATGAGTTTCCGCTCGCGCCCTGCACGGCGAGAGAAGACTGGGTGCGTCTCGTGACGCGCGGATCTTTGTCCCAGTACAAGGCACACATCCGGCAGCGGCAATTCCACTGCGGAAAACCCCCGCCGGCCGCGGTGCCCGTCACGATGATCTTCAATAAATCCTCGGTCCTGCGAAAGGACCGATCGACCGCGCCTTACAGGACTGCAGGAAAGTAATCGTTGATCTCAAGTCCGACGCAGACCTCTTTGACTTTGGGTTTTCTCCAGCGCATGGAAACCTCCTTGATTTAGACGCTGCTAAACTACTCTTATCTGTTCTACGGAGCAATGCTTCCCGCCCGGCTACTGTGGAACCTGCACGCTTATCTTGACGCTCGAATACCATGCCGCAACGTCAACAATGTCCTTGTCCTCAAGTCCTTGGGCAATGATCGACATCTGCTCGTGCTTGCGTTCCCCGCTTTTGAAAGCCTTCAACTGTTTCTCGAGGTAGATCGTGCTTTCTCCGGCGAGGTTCGGCACGTCTGGATTTTTGCCGATCCCATCCACGCCATGGCAGACGGCGCAGGCCTGAGTGACTTTTTGCCGCCCCGGATTATCTTGGCCAAAGGCCTGCACGCCGAGAAGCAGGCAAACGACAGCGCCAAGCGCGGGCACGCAGACTACGCCGGTTCTCATGGACGATCCTTCAGGCACAAGTGGAACGGCCCTTTCCCGGAACCCGGGAGAGGGCCGCTTTGTTCCCGCTAGTCGCCGTGGGATATCCTATAGACCGCACCGGCGAGATCGTCGGACACGAGCATCGAGCCGTCGGGGAGTTGCGCGACGTCGACGGGACGGCCGATATATTCGCCGGTATCGAGGAGCCAACCTTCCGCAAAAGGTTCACTCTTCCCGGCCTTGCCGTCTTCGCCGATGGGTGTGAACATCACCCGCGCTCCAACCGGCTGCGTTCGGTTCCATGATCCGTGTTGCGCCGAGAATATGCCGTTCCGATACTTCTCGGGGAACATTGTGCCCGAGTAGAACATCATGCCGAGATCGGCCGCATGGGCAGCCTGTTCCACTTCGGGGAATACGACATCCTTCGGCGGATCGGAATCCTTGTACTCCACAGTGCGCACCTTGCCGCCGCCATACCAGGGGAAGCCGAAATTCTGTCCGGCCTTGGTAGCGCGGTTAAGCTCGCCCGGAGGAATATCGTCGCCCATTCCGTCCACTTGGTTGTCGTCAAACCAAAGCTCGCCATTTTTGGGATTGAAGTCGTGACCAACCGAGTTGCGGACTCCCGTGGCGAAAACCTCGCGGTTCTTGCCGTCGCGATCCATGCGGATGATGCCGCCGATACCCTGTTGCTTGTACAGATCGGCCTTCTCGGGCGGCGGCACGTTGAAGGGCTGTCCGAGGGAAATATAGAGCTTGTTGTCCGGACCTACGTCGCATACCCGCGCGGTATGATTATAGGATTCTTCTTCCGGCGGAATCAGCTTGCCCTGCGGAACAACTTCGCCCACCGCCACGTCCGGGCTTTCATAGAAGAATTCCGCAGCAGGGAACGTAAGGACGCGATTCTGTTCGACGAGGAACAGGAACCCGTCCTTGGAGAAACATACGCCATTGGGAATCTTGAAATCTATGGTGGGCGCAAATCTCTTCACATCGTCCGCCATGCGATCCTTGTTGCGATCGGTGATCACCCAGACGTCGGATTTGCGCGTTCCGACGAAAACGGCGATCCCCTGAGGACCGACGGCCATATGCCGCGCATCAGGGGTAATGGCAAAAAGGCTGATCTTGAAGCCTTGCGGCAGTTTGACCTTTTCCAGATTCTTGCGGAGCTGGTCTGCGTAGTCGCCCGTCTGTGGGATAGGAGCCCACTCGGCACCCTTCCCGGTGGATTTCATCTTGCCCAGGGTTTCGATCGTGTTCTGATCCTGGGCGGCCACGAGGTTCGTTGAGAGCAGCAGGCCAGCTGCTGCAAAGGCTAAGGTGCACGCACGCATATAAACCTCCCGTGTGCATTTATTTCCCCGGCCTTGCGGCGATAGTAGCAGGACTTTCCAAGCCGTAAAGCCATCACTTGGCGTCTTTGCGCTCCTTGACGCGCATCGGTGCGCGTTGGACACTGTTGCAATGCACACGAGGCTCGCTCACCTCCTTCTGAAGCGCTCGTCGCTTGGAATGCTGGCGGCTATTGGCCTGCTCATGCTGTTTCTGATTGCCCACCCTCGATACGGAGGACCCGCGCGTGCACAATCGGGCGATGTCGACCTTGCCCTTGTGCTCGCTATCGACTGTTCCTTCAGTGTCGATACCTCCGAGTTCCGTCTGCAGATGCAGGGTCTCGGCCAGGCACTTCGCCGCAAGGAAATCCACGACGCGATCGCCCAGGGAAACACCGGCAAGATCGCCATATCGGTTTTCCAATGGTCCGATGACAGGAGCCAGCTCATCGTTGTTCCCTGGACGATCGTCGATGGACCGGCCACGGCAGGCGCGCTCGCCGACGTGCTGGAATTGATGCCGCGAAAGCTCGCCGAAGGCGGAACCTCCATTTCCAGCGCCATGCGCTTCGCCGCGGCCATGCTTCAGGCCGCACCCGTGCGGTCGGAGCGGCTTGTCATGGACATATCTTCCGACGGCCGTAACAACATAGGCATCAGCACCGACCGGGTTCGCAACGATATCGTGCGGCGCGGCATCACGATCAATGGTCTCGTCATCATCAACGAATGGCCCACGCTCGATAAATATTTCGAGCAGCAAGTCGTTGGCGGACCGGCGCATTTTGTTATCGTAGCGAATGATTACCCGGCCTATGCCGAAGCGATCTATCGCAAGCTTCTGCGCGAGATCACCGGTCCCGGCGTTTCGTGATGCAGGTTGTTCCTGCAGCCGAGGTTCATAGGCTCTGCGCCTGGGAACCGCTCGTCGGCGCTCTCGCCGAGTCGCATCGCCAACCGGCACCTCTCGTCGACCGCTCGGAGCTGCATTCTGAGCGCGGTGGAGCACGCGAGACCTATCTCAATCTCCCCGCCTGGCAGCCGGGGATTGCGATGGGCACCAAGATCGTGACGGTAATGCCGGGAAATCCCGCCGGGGCCCCTCAGCTGCCCGCGGTACAGGCGTCCTATGTGCTTTGCGACGGCGCGACGGGCTCGCCCGTGGCATTCATCGATGGCACGGCGCTGACGTACCGCAAGACGGCAGCGGATTCTGCCTTGGGCTCCTCGCTGCTGTCGCGGCCCGATGCCGGCACGCTCCTGATGGTCGGGGCAGGGGGCATGGCGCCTTATCTTCTCGCCGCCCATCGTGCCCTGCGCCCGTCGATACGCCGTACGATTCTGTGGAATCGCAGCGCTGGCAAGGCGAGGGCGCTCGCCGATCTTTATGGCGGCGAAACTGTTGACGATCTTGAGTCTGCCGTTCGCTCAGCCGACATCGTCTCCTGCGCGACCGCGTCGACCACGCCACTGATTCTCGGCGAATGGCTGAAGCCCGGTGCCCACCTCGATTTGGTCGGCGCCTTCACCCCCGACATGCGTGAATGCGACGATGAGGCCGTCATCCGCGCACGGCTGTTCGTGGACAGCCGCTGGTTCGCCATTGATCAGCCCGGCGATTTGTCCTCTCCATTGCGCCGCGGCGTGATCAAACGGGATCGCATTGAGGGCGATCTCTTCGATCTCTGCGGGAAAGGTCTTGCCCCACCGCGCGCTCCCGGCGACATTACCCTGTTCAAGAATGGCGGCGGCGCGCATCTCGATCTCTTCACCGCTCTTTTTATTTGGAATTCCGTGAACAGCCGACACTGATGCCAAGCACATTTCCGAATCTCTTCTGCCCCCTGAAGCTCGCCCACCTCACGCTGAAGAACCGTATTGTCTTCGGTTCGCACACCGCGAACATGGCGGAAGGCGGTCTGCCGGGCGAACGCCATCGTGGCTATTATGAAGAACGAGCCTTGGGCGGAGCCGCCATGATCGTCGTCGAGCCCGTGCCGGTCCACCGCACGGCCGTGCTGACGCGCGGCAATTTCAAACATTCCACCGATGAGATCATTCCCCATTTCCGCAAGATCACCGACGCGGTGCATCGCCACGGCACGGTCATCTGTCATCAGCTCTATCACGTCGGCCAGCATGGCGATTTTGACAATTCCTTCGAGCCCAACTGGTCGCCGTCGGGCTTGCCCTCGTTTCACGATTCCGACGGCAGCCACGCGATGTCGGAAGCGGAAATAGAGGAAGCAATCGACGGTTTCGTTGCCGCCGCCCGTCGTGCAAAACAATCAGGTTTCGACGGCATTGAGCTTTTCGCTGCCTACCACGCGCTCATCGACCAGTTCTGGACGCCCTTTTCCAATCGCCGCGACGACAAATGGGGCGGCAGTCTCGAAAACCGCTGCCGCTTCTCGTCGGAGATCATTGGCCGCATCCGCGCCATGGCCGGCAGTGATTTCATCATCGGCCTTGCCGTCAACATGGAGCCCTCCGTCAAAGCTTCACTGACCATCGAGGCGCTGCAGGAGATCATCGCCTGGCACGACACCCGCGCGCTTATGGACTATGTCACCTGCGGCACCGGCAGTTATTTTGAATTCACCGGAATCATCCCCAATGTGTTCTTTGCCGACAAGCTCGGTGCTCCCTATGCCGAGGCGCTTAAGGACGTGGTCAAAAACGCCAAGGTTCAGGCGGAAAGCCACATCCGCACGCCCGAGAACGCCGAATACGTAATTGCCGCGGGTCAAGCCGATATGGTCTCGATCGTGCGCGGCCAGATTGCCGATCCCCACCTCGCCAACAAGGCGAAGGAAGGCCGAGCAGAAGATATCCGCCCATGTCTTTCCTGCAATCAAATGTGCTGGGGCAGGCGTTATCGCGACTATTGGATCTCCTGCCTCATCAATCCATCGGCCGGCCGGGAATTTGAATGGGGCGGCGATCGGTTTGCCTCTGCTCCGCGCCCGAAAAAAATTCTTATCATCGGCGGCGGCGTATCGGGACTCGAAGCGGCGCGGGTCGCCGCCGAGCGCGGCCACCAGGTGACCCTGGCCGAGGCCTCGAACCGTCTCGGCGGACAGTTTCACTTGGCCGGCCTGCAGCCGCGGCGGCAGCAGATCATCGATTTCCTGGAATGGTACGCGCGCCAGCTCGAGAAGCTGCAGGTTAAGGTTTTGCTCAATACCTTCTTCGAGACTGAAGATATTGAGGCTTTCGGCGCCGACGAGGTAATCCTCGCAACCGGATCTCAGCCGAACGCCCATGGTTTTCAGCGTGCCCTTCCCCATTTCGATAAAATGCCGGGGCTCGAACGCGGCAATGTCTGGACAGCTGAAGACGTGATGAGCAGGAACGCCCGCCTTGGTCGCCGGGTGCTCGTGCTCGACGAGGGCGCCAATTGGAAGGGCGCCGGCACGGCCCTGCATATGGCCGAGCAGGGCCATGAAGTGACGCTTGTCACTCCAGCGCCATCGGTGATGATGGAAATGTCCCGCACCAATGCCGATGTTCAGCTGCGTCAGAGATTGCGCCAGCTTGGTGCAACGCTCATCACCGAGGCGGCGATTACGGAATGGCACGGCGACGGCGCGACCATTAGCGTTTTTGGTGCGAAGGATCGGCACATTTCAGCCGACAGCCTGGTGTTGTCGACGACCGGTGTGCCGGAGACGAGCCTTTCCGACGGGCTTGAGCAAAAATCTCTGCCGCACAACATCATCGGCGATGCAGTCGCCGCGCGCACCGCGGTAATGGCGATTTACGAAGGCCGCAAGCTGGCCATGAAGCTATAGTGCCGGTGCTGGGGTGAAGCTTTTTCACCCGCTTGACCCCTGACGTCCTCTCATCATAGAGCCCTTGGCCAGGCGCTGGAGTTCCCATGCAATCCTTCGTTCTGTCGTCTATCCCCCGGATCGAGTTCGCACCGGGCTGCCTTGCCCGGATCTCTGCGGTCATCTCCGATCAGCTGGGCGAGGGCGCTTCCGTCCTGCTTGTCGCCGATCCGGCTCTGGCGAGCGCCGGCATCATTGCCCGGACCCTCGAATATCTGCAACGCGGCGGCCATAAAGCGGGCCTCTTCGATGGGTTCGCCGGCGAGCCAAAATCTTCGACCATCTCCGCAGCGGCTGCCCTGGCGCGCAAAACCGATGCGCATTGCGTTATCGGGTTGGGCGGCGGAACCGCGCTGGACACGGCCAAAATCGCCGCCGCTTGCGCCGTCTCCGGCGCCCCGGCCGAAACCTATGAACAGTGCCGCACCCCGCTTCCGACAGCGACCTTGCCGGTCATCGCCATTCCGACGACAGCCGGCACCGGTTCTGAAGTAACCTCGACGTCGGTTTTCACAAATTCCGAAGGTGCCAAGGTGTGGGCCTGGGGGCCGGAGCTTAAGCCGCGCTTGGCACTTCTCGATCCGGAGCTTTCACTGACTGTCCCGCCGGCGGTCACGGCGGCGACGGGGCTCGACGCTCTTGTTCATGCCGTCGAGGCCTGCACCAATCGCCGCCGCAATGAGGCTGCCGATCTCTACTGTCACCGGGCCATTTCTCTCATCACGGCAAATCTTGGCAGGGCAATCGGCGACGGTGCCGACATTGAGGCCCGTGGCGCAATGCTGCTCGGTTCCTGCTTCGCCGGCATAGGAATCGAAAACTGCGGCACGGCACTCGCCCATAACATATCTCATGCTCTCGCCGCCCTGGCTCCGCTTCCGCATGGGCGTGCCACTGGTCTTGCCATGTTTGCCACGATTGACTGGGTGGCTGAGAGCGCTCCCGGCAATTTCGCCAGGGTCGCCGCGGCTATGGGCGAGCGCGAAGATGCCGCCGCAGCTGTCG